>NZ_JBGDTY010000009.1:0-196867 GCF_046552515.1 Salmonella sp. SAL00653 | reverse complement strand
CAGAAGTGAAACGCCGTAGCGCCGATGGTAGTGTGGGGTCTCCCCATGCGAGAGTAGGGAACTGCCAGGCATCAAATAAAACGAAGGGCCCTGTCGGAAGACAGGGCCTTTTGTTTTATCTGTAGTCTGTCGGTGAGCGCTCTCCTGAGGAGGACAAATCCGCCGGGAGCGGATTTGAACGTTGCGCAGCAACGGCCCGGAGGGTGGCGGGCAGGACGCCCGCCATAAACTGCCAGGCATCAATTTAGTGAAGAAGCCCATCCGTCAGGATGGGCTTTTTTGCGTGTGCGGTAACTGTAAAAATGTAGGCCTGATAAGCGCAGCGCCATCAGGCAACCGGCACCGCCGGATGGCAGTTTCGCCTTATCCGGCCTGTATGCACTTATCAGGCAGCACCACTACTCACGGATAAATTAAATTCAACAATGGATACGGTTTCCCAAGATCGTCAACCTCCGAACGTCCTGTCACCTTAAATCCCATTTTCTTATAAAATCCAACAGCTTGTGTATTTTGCTCGTTAACATTGGTTGTCAACCCCGGCGCCAGTGTTAACGCATGTTCAACTAATCTTTTACCGATACCCTGACCACGCACGTCCGGATCGACAAACAGCGCATCCATATGTTCACCGGTAAGCAGCATAAATCCTACCGGCTCATCCTGATCGGTCACGGCAACCCATAGTGGCGCTTCTGGCAGAAAATCGCTCACCAGCTCTTCCAGTTCGGCCCGATAAGCGTTTGACAGAAAATCGTGCGTGGCATCGACTGAGCGACGCCAGATCGCAATCAGTTTTTCCCCTTCCTCATGCCTTGAACGGCGAATGTTAATCATCATCTTCACTCCTTTTTTGCTTACTTCTATTCTAATGCAAATGCTGTCGTGAAACTTTCTCACCTTGAACTTGCAGACTCGACATTCGCCTGATTTCTGAGTATCTTCAGCTATCTGGATGTCTAAACGTTTAAACGTATGTCGTGAGGTTATCAGGTTATGCCGATTCGCGTGCTGGACGAGCTACCCGCCGTCAATTTTTTACGTGAGGAGAATGTCTTCGTCATGACGACTTCTCGCGCATCAGGTCAGGAAATTCGCCCGCTAAAGGTACTTATCCTTAACCTGATGCCGAAGAAGATTGAAACGGAAAATCAGTTTCTGCGCTTGCTATCGAACTCGCCATTGCAGGTCGATATTCAACTGCTGCGGATAGATGCCCGCGAGTCGAGGAACACGCCAGCCGAGCATCTGAACAACTTTTACTGTAACTTCGACGATATCTGCGATCAGAACTTTGATGGGCTTATCGTGACCGGAGCGCCGCTGGGTCTGGTGGAGTTTAATGACGTGGCTTACTGGCCGCAGATTAGGCAGGTGCTGGAATGGGCGAAAGATCACGTTACTTCGACGCTATTTGTCTGTTGGGCCGTCCAGGCTGCACTCAATATTCTGTATGGTATCCCTAAGCAGACCCGTACAGATAAACTTTCCGGCGTCTATGAACATCACATCCTCCATCCTCATGCTCTGTTGACGCGTGGTTTTGATGATTCGTTTCTTGCGCCACACTCACGCTATGCCGATTTCCCGGCGGCGCTGATACGGGATTATACGGATCTTGAAATTCTGGCCGAAACAGAAGAAGGGGATGCGTACCTGTTTGCCAGCAAAGATAAACGTATTGCGTTTGTCACCGGTCATCCTGAATATGACGCTCATACGTTAGCGGGTGAATATTTTCGTGACGTTGAGGCCGGGTTAAATCCGGAGGTTCCGTACAACTATTTCCCAAAAAACGATCCGCAAAACATACCGCGCGCAACCTGGCGCAGCCACGGTAATTTACTGTTTACTAACTGGCTCAACTATTATGTCTACCAGATTACGCCATATGATCTGCGTCACATGAATCCAACCCTGGATTAATCTTCTGCTTCTGACGATCCTAAAGCGTTTCAGCATGTTGAATCAGGCACCTTCGGGTGCCTTTTTTATTTCCGAAACGCACCTCATCATGTAATTAAATTTAATTTATATTGTTATCAATAGGTTAATGCATAATTAAATTAAAAATGGAAATTGTTTTTGATTTTGAAATTTAATTGAGTAGTCTTAGTTGTGTTGAACGAAAAGCGCACAGTGATCCTTCGTTCGCATTGGGGATGTATCTGGATCAACAACGAGGAGCTGCATGATGAATCCACAGGCAACCACAACTGATGAATTAACCTTTACCAGGCCGCAAGGCGAGCTGGAAAAGCAAGTCCTGACCGCTGAAGCAGTCGAGTTTTTGACGGAGTTAGTCACCCGTTTTACGCCAAAACGCAATAAACTCCTGGCTGCACGTATCCAGCAACAGCAGGATATTGATAACGGTAAGTTGCCTGATTTTATTTCGGAAACCACTTCCATTAGAGAAAGTAATTGGCAGATTCGTGGTATTCCGGCGGATTTACAGGATCGCCGAGTAGAAATTACCGGGCCGGTTGAACGTAAAATGGTGATTAATGCCCTGAACGCAAACGTGAAAGTGTTTATGGCGGATTTTGAAGACTCGCTGGCGCCGGACTGGAATAAAGTTATTGATGGTCAAATCAACCTGCGTGATGCGGTGAACGGCACCATTAGCTATACCAACGAAGCCGGAAAAATCTATCAGCTCAAGCCCGATCCGGCCGTATTGATTTGTCGTGTACGCGGTCTACATCTGCCAGAAAAACATGTTACCTGGCGGGGGGAAGCCATTCCCGGCAGCCTGTTTGATTTTGCTCTGTACTTTTTCCACAACTATAAAGCGCTGCTCGCTAAAGGTAGCGGCCCGTATTTTTACCTGCCGAAAACGCAAGCCTGGCAGGAGGCAGCTTGGTGGAGCGAAGTGTTCAGCTACGCCGAAGACCGCTTTAACCTGCCGCGCGGTACGATCAAAGCGACCCTGTTGATTGAAACGCTGCCGGCTGTTTTCCAGATGGATGAGATTCTTCATGCGCTGCGTGATCATATCGTCGGTCTCAACTGTGGTCGCTGGGATTATATTTTCAGCTATATCAAAACGTTGAAAAATCACCCGGATCGCGTTTTGCCGGACAGGCAGGTGGTAACGATGGACAAACCGTTTCTGAGCGCCTACTCGCGCCTGCTGATCAAAACCTGCCACAAGCGCGGCGCGTTCGCGATGGGCGGTATGGCGGCGTTTATCCCGAGCAAAGACGTTGAACGTAACAATCAGGTCCTTGCCAAAGTGAAAGCGGATAAAGCGCTGGAAGCGAACAACGGCCACGACGGCACGTGGATTGCGCATCCTGGGTTGGCGGATACCGCAATGGCCGTCTTTAACGAGGTACTGGGCGAGCACAAAAATCAGCTGTTCATTACCCGTGATGAAGATGCGCCGATTACCGCTGAACAGTTACTGGAGCCATGTGAAGGCGAACGCACAGAAGCGGGAATGCGCGCCAATATTCGCGTGGCAGTGCAGTACATTGAAGCGTGGATCTCCGGCAATGGCTGTGTACCGATTTACGGTCTGATGGAGGATGCCGCGACGGCGGAAATCTCACGAACCTCTATCTGGCAGTGGATTCACCATGAGAAAACACTGAGCAATGGAAAACCCGTAACGAAAACGCTTTTCCGCGAAATGTTGGCGGAAGAGATGCGGGTAATCCAGGACGAACTGGGCGAGCACCGCTACAGCAGCGGGCGCTTCGACGATGCCGCACGTCTGATGGAGCAAATCACCACCTCAGATGACTTAATCGACTTCCTCACCCTGCCGGGCTATCGCTTACTGGCTTAATTCACCACATAACAATATGGAGCATCTGCACATGAAAACCCGTACTCAACAAATCGAAGAATTACAGAAAGAGTGGACACAACCGCGCTGGGAAGGCATCACCCGCCCGTACAGTGCGGAGGAGGTGGTGAAATTACGCGGCTCGGTTAACCCGGAGTGCACGCTGGCGCAGCTCGGCGCCGCGAAAATGTGGCGGCTGTTGCACGGTGAAGCGAAAAAAGGCTATATCAACAGCCTTGGCGCGCTGACCGGTGGTCAGGCGTTGCAGCAGGCGAAAGCCGGTATTGAGGCGATTTATCTTTCAGGCTGGCAGGTGGCGGCAGATGCCAACCTGGCATCCAGCATGTATCCGGATCAATCGTTGTACCCGGCAAACTCTGTTCCGGCGGTAGTGGATCGGATCAACAACACTTTCCGTCGTGCAGATCAGATCCAGTGGGCATCCGGTATTGAACCCAACGATCCGCGCTATGTGGATTACTTCCTGCCGATCGTTGCTGATGCGGAAGCCGGTTTTGGCGGCGTTCTGAATGCCTTCGAACTGATGAAATCGATGATTGAAGCCGGTGCAGCGGCCGTTCACTTCGAAGATCAGCTGGCGTCGGTGAAGAAATGCGGCCATATGGGCGGCAAGGTGCTGGTCCCCACGCAGGAGGCGATTCAGAAACTGGTTGCTGCGCGTCTGGCCGCTGATGTGATGGGCGTCCCGACGCTGGTGATTGCGCGTACCGATGCGGATGCGGCAGATCTGATCACCTCCGACTGCGATCCCTATGACAGCAGTTTTATTACCGGCGAACGCACCAGCGAAGGTTTCTACCGCACCCATGCGGGCATTGAGCAGGCGATCAGCCGCGGTCTGGCGTATGCCCCGTATGCCGATCTGGTGTGGTGCGAAACCTCTACGCCGGATCTCGAACTGGCGCGTCGTTTTGCCGATGCTATCCACGCGAAGTATCCGGGCAAACTGCTGGCCTATAACTGTTCACCATCCTTCAACTGGCAGAAGAATCTGGACGACAAGACCATTGCCAGCCTCCAGCAGCAGTTGTCGGACATGGGTTACAAATACCAGTTTATTACCCTGGCGGGCATCCACAGCATGTGGTTCAACATGTTCGACCTGGCGCATGCATACGCGCAGGGCGAGGGCATGAAGCACTATGTTGAGAAGGTTCAACAACCCGAGTTCGCCGCGGCGAAAGACGGCTACACCTTTGTTTCCCACCAGCAGGAAGTGGGTACTGGTTACTTCGACAAAGTCACCACCATTATTCAGGGCGGCGCGTCATCCGTTACCGCATTAACGGGTTCCACCGAAGAATCGCAGTTTTGATTGATGCCCGGTAGCGCTGCGCTTACCGGGCCTACAGATAGCGTAGGCCGGATAAGCGAACGCGCCATCCGGCATGATGTGGTGCCGGATGAGGGAAAAAAATGCCGCGTGGCCTGGAATTACTGATTGCTCAAACCATCCTGCAAGGCTTTGACGCGCAGTATGGTCGATTTCTGGAAGTGACTTCCGGCGCGCAGCAGCGTTTTGAACAGGCCGACTGGCACGCCGTCCAGCAGGCGATGAAAAGCCGTATCCACCTCTATGATCATCATGTGGGTCTGGTGGTGGAGCAACTGCGCTGTATTACCGATGGCAAAAGTACCGACGCGGATTTCCTTTTACGCGTTAAAGAGCATTACACCCGGCTGTTGCCGGATTACCCGCGCTTCGAGATTGCGGAGAGCTTTTTCAACTCCGTTTATTGCCGGTTATTTGACCACCGCTCGTTAACACCCGAGCGGTTGTTTATTTTCAGTTCGCAACCGGAGCGTCGCTTCCGTACTATCCCGCGCCCGCTGGCCAAAGACTTCTTTCCCGATCACGGTTGGGAGACTCTGTTGATGCGCATACTCAGTGACTTACCGCTGCGTCTGCCCTGGCAGAATAAAAGCCGGGATATCCGCTATATTATCGCGCACCTGACTGAAACACTGGGCGAGGACGCGCTACCTCGCTGCCATGTCCAGGTGGCGAATGAGTTGTTTTACCGTAATAAAGCGGCTTGGCTGGTGGGGAAATTAACCACACCTGACGGTACGCTGCCGTTTTTATTGCCGATTCATCGCACTGATGAGGGGGAACTGTTTGTCGATACCTGCCTGACCACCACGGCAGAAGCGAGCATTGTGTTTGGTTTTGCCCGCTCTTATTTTATGGTGTATGCGCCGCTGCCTGCCGCGCTGGTTGAGTGGTTGCGTGAAATCCTGCCGGGTAAAACCACTGCCGAACTGTATATGGCGATTGGCTGCCAGAAACATGCGAAAACCGAAAGCTACCGCGAATATTTATGTTATCTGGCTGAAAGCGATGAGAAATTCATTGAGGCGCCTGGCATCCGCGGCATGGTGATGCTGGTGTTTACCCTGCCAGGTTTCGACCGGGTATTTAAAATCATTAAAGACAAATTCGCCCCGCAGAAAGAGATGTCTGCCGCCCATGTGCGTGCCTGTTATCAACTGGTAAAAGAGCATGATCGCGTCGGTCGTATGGCGGATACCCAGGAGTTTGAGAATTTCGTACTGGATAAACGGCAAATCGATCCGGCGCTGATGGCGCTGTTACGACAAGAAGCGCCAGAGAAGATTACCGATCTTGGGGAACATATCGTCATTCGCCATCTCTATATTGAACGTCGCATGGTGCCACTCAATATCTGGCTGGAACAGGTAGAAGGCCAGCAGTTGCGCGATGCGATAGAAGAATATGGTAATGCGATTCGCCAGCTTGCCGCCGCTAATATTTTCCCCGGCGATATGTTGTTTAAAAACTTTGGCGTTACCCGTCATGGTCGCGTGGTGTTCTACGACTACGATGAAATTTGCTACATGACGGAAGTGAATTTCCGCGATATTCCGCCAGCGCGTTATCCGGAAGACGAACTGGCCAGCGAACCCTGGTATAGCGTCTCGCCAGGTGATGTTTTCCCGGAGGAGTTTCGCCACTGGCTGTGTGCCGATCCGCGTATCGGGCCATTGTTTGAAGAGATGCATGCCGACCTGTTTCGCGCCGATTACTGGCGCGCGCTACAGACGCGTATTAAAGAAGGGCATGTAGAAGATGTGTATGCCTATCGACGTAGACAGCGCTTTAGCGTGCGTTACGGCGCGATCTCAAGTACGGCGAACTCTTCGTAAACCAGTTCCATCTCCGGCGACCAATTACCCTCGCGCTCAAAAAAGGCCCGGTGTGCCGCTTGCCAGTACGCCATGCTAAGATCGCCTTCGCCTTCCAGTGCGGCGAGATCGGCGCTCATCTCGTTAAAACGGATCAGCCTGAGCGCCAGCGTGCGTATGACGCACACGGCGTCGCCTGTGCCGTTGAGCACAATGTGATATGACCCGGGCGTGACAGGGGGCTGCTCTTTCTGATAGCTAACCAGCGAGCTACAGGTGCCACGCTTTTTACCGGCGACCACTAGCGCCGCCAGCTCGTCGGCCAGCGCCGGCGAATCACCGAAAGACCAACAGAAGGCCTGTGGGTACTTCTCCTGCCAGTATAATTTCAGGCTGCTCATTTCAGCGAGTTCCACCATAGGCCAGCGTCACCTCTTTCGCCGCTTTAATCACCATGGCGCCAAGTTCGGTGACGCGATCGTCGGTAATGCGTGAGCAGGGGCCGGAAATAGAGAGGGCCGCAAACGGTTCGCGGTGTTCGTCATAAATACACGAGGCCACGCAGCGCAGACCGAGCGCATGTTCTTCGTCGTCAAAGGAATAGCCGCGCTTGCGTGTTTGGGCGAGGTCATCTTTCAGATGCAGCGGCGACACCAGCGTCGCATGGGTATAAGCGTGCAACCCCTTGCGGTGCAGCAGACTGGTAACCTGTTCCTCACTGAGCTGTGATAAAAACGCCTTGCCCGCGCCAGAGGCGTGCATGGGCAGCTTGCCGCCAATAGGGGCGGACATGCGCATCAATTGTGTGCACTGCACTTGGTCGATAATAATGGCCTGATGGTCGCTCTGGTCGAGTACGGCAAGGTTTACCGTTTCGCCGGAATCCTCCATCAGCTTGCGCAAAATCGGATGGACAATCGCCAGCAGATTACGGCTCTGTAAGAAGCTGCTGCCGACGATAAACGCGTGTGCGCCTACGGCCCAGTGGCCCAGCTCACCAACCTGGCGGACAAAACCCTGCTGCTGCATGGTGGTGAGTAGACGGTGAGTCGTGGAATTAGGCAAACCCGCCTGTTGCGCCAGTTCGGTCAGCGCGACGCTGCCGTTGGACTCGGCAATCCACTCCAGCAGCTTCAGACCACGGGTTAATGACTGAACCTGCCCGGTTACGGGTGCAGTGGTAGCGGCAGGTTTTCTCCCGCGTTTCGCGGGAACAGGGGCAACCATGGCAGACTCCTTTTTCTGTATCGTGGAAATCATTTTCGTTTTATTCAATTATAATGCAAGAGTTCCTGAACTGATCGGATGAGTGACATCACAGGATGCCCGATGGCGCTGCGCTTATCAGGCCTACGCTTTGGGAGCCGCCAAAGTAATTTGTAGACTGGATAAGGCGCTTGCGTCGCCATCCGGCAAAGCGACAGAAGTGGAGTGGGTGGCAAGCTGAACATGTCTCATGTTGCCCGTTGTTCTCTTTTCCGCCAGCACGCTTTGTGCCAGTATGGCTCGTTACGTGGAGCGTTGTCGGGAGCGAGTGTGAGCAGCAAAGTTGAACAACTGCGTGCGCAGTTAAATGAACGTATTCTGGTGCTGGACGGCGGTATGGGCACCATGATCCAGAGCTATCGTCTACATGAAGAAGATTTCCGCGGGGAGCGCTTTGCCGACTGGCCCTGCGACCTGAAAGGCAACAATGACCTGCTGGTCCTCAGCAAGCCGGAGGTGATCGCCGCTATCCACAACGCCTACTTTGAGGCGGGCGCGGATATCATCGAAACCAACACCTTTAACTCGACAACCATTGCGATGGCGGATTACCGGATGGAATCCCTGTCGGCGGAAATTAACTATGCGGCGGCCAAACTGGCGCGCGCCTGCGCCGATGAATGGACGGTGCGTACGCCGAACAAACCGCGCTACGTCGCGGGTGTGCTCGGCCCAACCAACCGCACGGCCTCCATTTCGCCGGACGTCAACGACCCAGCGTTTCGTAATATCACCTTCGATCAGCTGGTGGCGGCCTACCGTGAATCCACCAAAGCGCTGGTGGAAGGCGGGGCGGACCTGATCCTGATTGAAACCGTCTTCGACACCCTCAACGCCAAAGCGGCGGTGTTTGCGGTGAAAGAAGAGTTTGAAGCGCTGGGCGTTGATCTGCCGATCATGATTTCCGGCACCATCACCGACGCCTCTGGCCGTACGCTTTCCGGCCAGACGACCGAAGCCTTTTATAACTCGCTGCGCCACGCCGAGGCGCTCACTTTTGGCCTTAACTGCGCGCTGGGGCCTGATGAGCTGCGCCAGTACGTCCAGGAACTGTCGCGGATTGCCGAATGCTACGTCACCGCGCACCCGAACGCCGGCCTGCCGAACGCTTTCGGCGAGTACGACCTCGACGCCGACACCATGGCGAAACAGATTCGCGAATGGGCGGAAGCTGGCTTCCTGAATATTGTTGGCGGCTGCTGCGGCACCACGCCGGAGCATATTGCGGCGATGAGCCGCGCCGTTGCCGGTTTGCCGCCGCGCCAGCTGCCGGATATCCCGGTGGCCTGCCGCCTTTCCGGCCTGGAGCCGCTGAATATCGGCGACGATAGCCTGTTTGTCAACGTCGGCGAACGTACTAACGTCACCGGCTCGGCCAAATTTAAGCGCTTGATCAAAGAAGAGAAATACAGCGAAGCGCTGGATGTCGCCCGTCAGCAGGTAGAAGGCGGCGCGCAGATTATTGATATCAATATGGATGAGGGGATGCTCGACGCCGAAGCGGCGATGGTGCGTTTCCTCAGCCTGATTGCCGGTGAGCCGGACATTGCCCGTGTACCAATCATGATTGACTCCTCCAAATGGGAGGTTATCGAAAAAGGGCTGAAGTGCATTCAGGGTAAAGGCATCGTCAACTCTATTTCGATGAAAGAGGGCGTGGAAGCCTTTATCCATCATGCGAAGTTGCTACGTCGCTATGGCGCCGCAGTGGTGGTGATGGCTTTTGATGAGCAGGGGCAGGCCGATACCCGCGAGCGTAAAATCGAAATTTGCCGCCGAGCCTACAAAATTCTCACCGAAGAGGTGGGCTTCCCGCCGGAAGACATCATTTTCGACCCGAATATCTTTGCCGTCGCCACCGGTATTGAAGAGCACAACAACTACGCGCAGGACTTTATCGGCGCCTGTGAGGACATCAAACGCGAGCTGCCGCATGCGCTGATCTCCGGCGGCGTGTCTAACGTGTCCTTCTCGTTCCGCGGCAACGACCCGGTACGTGAGGCTATCCACGCGGTATTCCTCTACTACGCCATCCGCAATGGCATGGACATGGGCATCGTCAACGCCGGGCAACTGGCGATTTATGACGACCTGCCTGCCGAACTGCGCGATGCGGTTGAAGATGTCATTCTTAACCGTCGCGATGACGGCACCGAGCGTTTGCTGGAACTGGCCGAGAAATACCGCGGCAGCAAAACCGACGAAGCTGCCAACGCACAGCAGGCGGAATGGCGTAGCTGGGACGTGAAAAAGCGTCTCGAATACTCGCTGGTGAAAGGCATTACCGAATTTATCGAACAGGATACCGAAGAAGCCCGCCAGCAGGCCGCCCGCCCGATTGAGGTGATCGAAGGCCCGCTGATGGACGGCATGAACGTGGTCGGCGACCTGTTCGGCGAAGGGAAAGTGTTCCTGCCGCAGGTGGTGAAATCCGCTCGCGTGATGAAACAAGCGGTGGCCTACCTGGAGCCGTTTATTGAAGCCAGCAAAGAAAAAGGCTCCAGCAACGGCAAGATGGTGATTGCCACCGTGAAGGGCGATGTGCACGACATTGGCAAGAACATTGTTGGCGTGGTGCTGCAATGCAACAACTACGAAATCGTCGATCTTGGCGTGATGGTGCCTGCGGAGAAAATCCTCAGAACGGCGCGTGAAGTGAATGCCGATCTGATTGGCCTTTCCGGGCTGATTACCCCGTCGCTGGACGAAATGGTCAACGTGGCGAAAGAGATGGAGCGTCAGGGCTTTACTATCCCGGTACTGATCGGCGGCGCAACCACTTCGAAAGCGCATACGGCGGTGAAAATCGAGCAGAACTACAGCGGTCCGACGGTCTACGTGCAGAATGCTTCGCGTACCGTGGGCGTGGTGGCGGCGCTACTCTCCGACACCCAGCGTGATGACTTTGTCGCCCGTACCCGCAAAGAGTACGAAACCGTGCGTATTCAGCACGCCCGCAAAAAACCGCGCACGCCGCCGGTCACGCTGGAAGCGGCGCGCGATAACGATCTGGCGTTCGATTGGGAACGCTACACCCCGCCGGTAGCCCACCGTCTGGGCGTGCAGGAGGTGGAAGCCAGTATCGAAACTCTGCGCAACTACATCGACTGGACGCCGTTCTTTATGACCTGGTCGCTGGCCGGCAAATACCCGCGCATTCTGGAAGATGAGGTGGTGGGCATTGAGGCGCAGCGTCTGTTTAAAGACGCCAATGATATGCTGGATAAACTGAGCGCCGAGAAACTGTTGAATCCGCGTGGCGTGGTGGGCCTGTTCCCGGCGAACCGCATCGGCGATGACATCGAAATCTATCGCGACGAAACCCGTACTCATGTTCTGACGGTCAGCCACCACCTGCGCCAGCAGACCGAGAAAGTCGGTTTTGCCAACTACTGTCTGGCGGATTTTGTTGCGCCGAAACTGAGCGGCAAAGCGGATTACATCGGTGCTTTCGCGGTGACCGGCGGTCTGGAGGAGGATGCGCTGGCGGACGCCTTCGAAGCGCAACACGACGACTATAACAAGATCATGGTGAAAGCGATTGCCGACCGTCTGGCGGAAGCGTTCGCGGAATATCTGCATGAGCGTGTACGTAAGGTTTACTGGGGATATGCGCCGAACGAGAGCCTGAGTAACGACGAATTAATCCGCGAAAACTACCAGGGGATTCGCCCGGCGCCGGGTTATCCTGCCTGCCCGGAACATACCGAAAAAGGCACTATCTGGCAGCTACTGGATGTCGAAAAACACACCGGGATGAAGCTCACCGAATCTTTCGCCATGTGGCCAGGCGCGTCGGTCTCCGGCTGGTACTTCAGCCATCCTGAGAGCAAATACTTTGCGGTAGCGCAGATCCAACGCGATCAGGTGACAGATTATGCTTTCCGTAAAGGAATGAGCGTTGAGGATGTTGAGCGGTGGCTCGCGCCGAACCTGGGTTACGATGCGGACTGATTCATAAAATCGTCACTTTTCCTTACAACATACAAGGCACTCATTGGGTGCCTTGTCTCTTTCTTACAATTAACCCTTATACTGAAGGAAGGCTCTACGCTGAATTTGCCGGATGGCGGCGTAAACGCCTTATCCAGCATACCGTATTACGTATGGTAAGCCCGGTGGCGTGCAACGCCAGCAGGCCTTAACGCTGTGCGCCATCAGGCAATTTATCGCAAGTGAGCTTCAGGAAAACGTATAACGATAAGGAGAACCTGACGCCGTGTTAACTTTGCTCCATCTACTTTCTGCCGTTGCGCTGTTGGTATGGGGAACACATATCGTTCGTACTGGCGTAATGCGCGTGTTTGGCGCGCGTCTACGCACTGTCCTCAGCCGCAGCGTGGAAAAGAAACCGCTCGCCTTTTGTGCGGGTATCGGTGTTACCGCGCTGGTACAAAGCAGTAACGCCACCACTTTATTGGTAACGTCGTTTGTCGCCCAGGATCTTGTCGCCCTGACGCCAGCTCTGGTGATTGTGCTGGGCGCCGACGTGGGGACCGCGCTAATGGCGCGTATCCTGACCTTCGATCTCTCGTGGCTGTCGCCGCTGCTGATTTTTATCGGCGTGATTTTCTTTTTAGGACGTAAGCAGTCCCGTGCCGGGCAGCTGGGTCGCGTCGGTATCGGGCTTGGCCTGATTCTACTGGCGCTGGAGCTGATTGTGCAGGCAGTGACGCCGATCACTCAGGCTAATGGCGTGCAGGTCATTTTCGCGTCGCTGACGGGCGACATTATGCTGGATGCGCTGATTGGCGCGATGTTCGCTATCATCAGTTATTCCAGCCTGGCGGCGGTGTTGCTGACGGCAACCCTGACGGCGGCGGGTATTATATCGTTCCCGGTGGCGTTGTGCCTGGTCATCGGCGCCAATCTGGGATCGGGGCTGCTGGCGATGCTCAATAACAGCGCCGCCAATGCTGCCGCGCGTCGCGTAGCGCTCGGCAGCCTATTGTTCAAATTGATCGGCAGCCTGGTCATCCTGCCGTTTGTCCATCCGCTGGCGAATCTGATGGATGAGCTATCGCTACCGAAATCAGAGCTGGTGATCTATTTCCACGTTTTCTATAACCTGGTGCGCTGCCTGGCGATGGTGCCATTTGCCGAGCTGATGGCGCGTTTTTGTAAACGAATTATTCGTGATGAGCCTGAACTGGATACCCATCTGAAGCCGAAACATCTGGATGTCAGCGCGCTGGATACGCCAACGCTGGCGCTGGCTAATGCTGCCCGTGAGGTGCTGCGCATTGGCGATGCGATGGAACAGATGATGGAAGGGCTAAAAAAGGTCATGCACGGCGAGCCGCGTGAAGAGAAAGCGCTGCGCAAGCTGGCGGATGACGTTAACGTGCTCTACACCGCGATTAAGCTTTATCTGGCGCGAATGCCAAAAGACGAGCTGGCGGCGGAGGAGTCCCGCCGGTGGGCGGAGATTATCGAAATGGCCCTGAACCTCGAACAGGCGTCGGATATTATCGAGCGAATGGGCAGTGAGATTGCCGACAAGTCGCTGGCGGCGCGTCGGGCATTTTCAGAAGAAGGATTGAAAGAGCTGGATGCGCTTTACGATCAACTGCTCAGTAATCTGCAACTGGCGATGTCGGTCTTTTTCTCCGGCGATGTCACCAGCGCCCGTCGGTTGCGCCGCAGTAAACATCGCTTCCGTATACTTAATCGCCGATACTCACATGCGCATGTCGACCGCCTGCACCAGCAGAACGTGCAAAGCATTGAAACCAGCTCGCTCCATTTAGGGCTGCTGGGCGATATGAAGCGTCTTAACTCACTGTTCTGTTCGGTCGCCTATAGCGTACTGGAACAGCCGGATCAGGACGAGGAACGGGGCGAGTATTAAGTGAAATGCCGGATGGCGGGGCCTACGGAGAACATGCGTGTAGGCCCGCCATTCGGCATTCAATGTGGCCAGGGATTAAAAGCGATGACCCGCTTCCAGCGCCACGGCCTCTTCGCCCGCTTTAAACACCCAGGTGGTATTCGGGCCGCCGAGAACCGCCTGGCCGTTGCTCACCTGAATCCAGTTACCTTCCGGCAAACCAATCACTGTCAGTTCCGGCGCGACCACCAGCAGTTCGCGAATACGCTGCTCGCGGGTCTCGCCCTTATGACCTTCCGGCAAGGCGTTAGTGAAGTGAGGATTAATTTGCAGCGGGAACAGATCCAGCGCGTCGAAACCGTTTGGATCGACGATCGGCATATCGTTGGTCGTGCGGATAGCCGGGCAGGCAAGGTTGGCGCCCGCGCTCCAGCCGATATACAGCGCGCCGCGTTTTACCCTGTCCGCCATCGGCGCCAGCAGCCCGCGTTCACGCGATTCTTTCAGTAGCTGGAAGGTATTTCCGCCGCCGACAATAATGATTTCCGCTTTCTCAATCGCCGCAAGCGGATCGGCGACACGATGAATCCCCGTGACGTTTACCCCTAATGGCGCAAGCACCTCTGCGGTTTTATCCGTGTACTCGTCCCATGTTTGCGTGACGCCGGCAAACGGAATAAACACGGCTGAGCGTCGACCGTTCAATTGATTCGCTATCAGCGGCAGAGCGTGTTCCAGCCAGGCCTTACCCGGCAGCGTCGAGTTACTTAATAAAAGCAGTTCCATTACTTCTCCACCTCATCAGGAAATGTCAAAACGTAATAATGCTACCATTATCCATTTAATGTCTTACTGATATGGCTCATGATGTTACGCGTGTCACAGGCAAAGCGCGGTCGCTAAAAGTGACGACAGGCCAGATCTGCCATCTGGTATCGCCTGAAAAATTACAGGTATAATCCGCAAAATTATTTAACACGTTTAGAGACGAAAATGGCAAAACTGACCTTACAAGAGCAACTGCTACAAGCGGGATTAGTGACCAGCAAAAAAATGGCCAAAGTCCAACGCACGGCTAAAAAATCACGCGTTCAGGCTCGTGAGGCCAGAGAAGCGGTGGAAGAAAATAAAAAGGCGCAACTTGAGCGTGATAAACAACTCAGTGAACAGCAAAAACAAGCGGTTTTAGCGAAAGAGTTTAAAGCTCAGGTTAAGCAACTTATTGAAATGAATAGAATCAATGTATCTAAAGGCGATATTGGTTTTAACTTCACCGATAATAACGTCATCAAAAAAATAGACGTGGATAAGCTCACTCAGACGCAACTGATTAATGGGCGTCTCGCGATTGCGCGTCTGGTTATCAATAACAGCGGTGAATGTGAATATGCGATTATTCCCGCGAGCGTCGCCGATAAAATCGCACAACGAGATGCGGACAGTATTGTTGTAAACAGTGCGCTGAGTCAGGAAGAGCAGGACGAAGATGATCCGTATGCCGATTTTAAAGTTCCCGACGATTTGATGTGGTAAGTCACATTCCCGACGTTTATGTAGAAAAATTTCTCAGAGAGTAAATATGCTGACCGACACATCTATCCGGCTTAATAAATATATCAGTGAAAGCGGCATCTGTTCGCGTCGCGAGGCGGACCGTTTTATCGAACAGGGCAATGTCTTTATCAACGGCAAACGCGCCGCCATTGGCGATCAGGTAGTCGCCGGGGATGTTGTTAAAGTAAATGGTCGGTTGATTGAGCCGCGAGAAGCGGATGATTTAGTGCTGATTGCGCTGAATAAACCGGTTGGCATTGTCAGTACCACTGAAGACGGCGAACGCGACAATATTGTCGATTTTGTGAACCACAGCAAACGTATCTTCCCGATTGGTCGTCTGGATAAAGACTCGCAGGGGCTGATATTTCTGACTAACCACGGCGATCTGGTCAATAAGATTCTGCGTGCCGGTAACGATCACGAAAAAGAGTATCTGGTGACGGTGGATAAACCGATTACCGACGAGTTTATTCGTGGTATGGGCGCTGGCGTGCCGATTCTGGGTACTGTCACCAAAAAATGTAAGGTGAAAAAAGAGGCGCCGTTTGTCTTTCGCATTACCCTGGTGCAGGGATTAAACCGTCAGATCCGTCGTATGTGTGAATACTTTGGTTATGAAGTGACGAAACTGGAGCGTACGCGCATTATGAACGTCAGCCTGAGCGGGATTCCGCTGGGCGAGTGGCGCGATCTGACGGACGATGAGCTGATCGATCTGTTTAAATTGATTGAGCGTTCCTCTTCCGAAGCCAAACCAAAGGCCAAAGCGAAGCCGAAGACCACGGGTATTAAGCGACCGGTCGTGGCGATCGAAAAAAGCAATGAGAAAGCACGCCCGACATCAAGCGGTAAGCGCTTTACCTCGCCGGGACGAAAGAAAAAAGGACGTTAACGTCTGCCGCGCGTCGGCGTATTCGCCGACCAGGAGAATGACGCTTCCGTATCGGGTTTATACGCCTGCTTTTTCTTCAACTGGCGGGCTTTTTTCGCTTCAGCCTCACGCAGCGCCATCAGCTTATCGATGTACTCTTTTTTTACGCTGTTGGTCTCAGAATTGGTCAGCGGACGTCCGTGCGCAATACGGGCGCGGTCCAGCAACGTTTTCAGTTCGCGCTGTTCGCGCTCGGTCATCTCTTTTTGGGTAATGCGGGGGAGTGCCATACGGGTGCCCTCAGTTAGCCGATGCATTTAGTCTACGGCAATACGCAACGGGCGGATAGCGTGTAAGCCGGGTAAGCTTGCGCCACCCGGCAATATTTTAATTTACCTTTGCCGTTTCGCCCGATTTTTCAACAATCGGTTTCCCGGACCAGTAACCAGCCAGTAGTGACCCTGAAAGGTTGTGCCACACTGAGAACAGCGCGCCAGGCAGCGCTGCGAGCGGGCCAAAGTAGATTTTACCCAATGCAGCAGCAAGACCAGAGTTCTGCATCCCGACTTCGATCGCCAGCGTTCGACAGGTTGACTCATCAAAACCGAACAGACGTCCACCCCAGTAGCCGCCAAGCAGGCCAAGGGTGTTATGCAGGATCACCGCGATGATCACCATAAAGCCGACGGAGGCGATATGTGAAGCTGAACCCGCGACCACCGCGCTGATGATTGCCAAAATGCACACCATCGAGAATGCTGGCAGATAAGGTTTTACCACTTTCACTACGCGCGGAAACAGATGGTGAATCACCAGCCCCAGCGTGATTGGAATGACCACAATCTGTAGAATGCTCAGCAGCATACCCATCACGTCGACTTGAATATGGGCATCGACGTACAGGCGCGTGAGTAGTGGTGTGGCGACCACGCCGACCAGCGTGGAGACCGATGAAATGGTGACTGAGAGCGCGACGTCTCCCTTCGCCAGATAGATCATTACGTTAGAGGCGGTGCCGCTGGCTACGCTGCCGACCAGTACCATCCCGGCGGACAGATCTGGCGGCATCTTAAACAGCAACGCCAGCAGCCATGCCGCGAGCGGCATTACCAGATAGTGCAGGAATATCCCTGCGGCGACAGGGGCTGGTCGGGAGAGCACGCGTTTAAAGTCGTCAACGTTAAGATGGACCCCCATACCGAACATAATCAACATCAGTAGTGTCGCGACCCACGGCCCAACAGGAGTAAAGGTGGATGGTGTGTAATACGCAATGAGAGAGAGCTGCAGCGCCCATAACGGGAACAGCCGGGTAATGACGGCGAGCATGTTGTTTTCCTTGCAAGTATGTTGTGTTTGTTATCAACGGGTCAGGATCGAGCCAGACCATAGTTATTGTTTATCGCGTGAAGGAAGATTATTCAAACAAATTACGCTCATGATCCAGTGTGGGCACGTGACAGGCTGGATGACGCGCCTGCGTCGCCATCCGGCAACGTATCGCCCGATGGCGCTTACGCTACCGTATTAGAAATATATAGAGGTTCTGGTGGCGTAAAGAAAAGCGCCGGCATTGAAGAGAAGGAAGCTTTAACGCAGTGATAACTTATATTGTTTCACTTTGCTTTGGATTGTGTTTTTTAAACTAAAATAAGGCACCCAGGGCAATGCTGTGTTCCAGGGGCGAGGGGAACCATGAAAACAGACTATGCTTGCTCCGTCAGGTAATTTTCCATTACCTGTCCCATAGTATAGTTCAGGGTTAAAACCAATCATTTTTGGTGTTGCTATATTAGCTTTGTAACTAATAATTCTTCCGGGTAAGATGTTTTGCCATCTTTCAGCATCTTGACATATTCTGCCGATAAATCCTTGATCGCCATGATAGGGCGGGGTTCTTATGGCATTGATTTCCTTTTCAGGATTTTTCATAAATTCATCCCACACATTTTTTTTTGCGGGTGCAGGAATAAACATAATACCTGTTGCTGGCGCAACTGAAGCACCATGCTGAGAAAAGTCATTAAGTAATGTTATTTTTTTCATAGTTGTCAGAGGAGTAATATCTCCCACAACAACGCTATCTATATCAATATAGAGAATATCCTCATTACCAAGAACAGGATGCAGTGGATTGAAAAGTTCTAGTTTTGCCCACCATCCTGGCCAATCATACAAAAGAGGCGCTGTATTTACCCCTTTTATCTTTAGCGCATCTGTTAAACAAACAGAATCATAACCTTTGAGCTGCTTATGTAACCATTGAGCATGTTTTGTGGTGAAGTCTTTGCTTTGTCTGAGCACAGAAACAATAATCATTATATTCCCCGGTGAATATTAGGTGTTTTTAGCCATGTTCCACTATATTTAATGTGCTTTATATTGCAACAAAATTAGTGTTCATATGGTTATTGAAGTTTAATTACATTCAAGATGTGAATGTAATTAATTTGTTTATAATGTTATTAATATATGTAATGTAAGTTGATAAATGTTTTAATGATTGTTTTGTCTTTTATATTTCCATGGGGAGATATAAAATAAGAGTTGGGATGGGAGTGATCTTATTTCCCCTTTTTACTGCTCCCAGCTCTATATCAATTCCAAATTTGGAATTTAGCTTGCGATTAATCCATAATCCAGTTTTTTTCTGTTTTTTTGAACCATAGATATACATCTCATTTGCCAGACGCCACCAAAATAAAAAATTACGACGGCGATTGTTATTGGCCTGCATAAGTAATCGATATAATAAAAATTCATTCCTGTGAATGATCTCATGCCGCCAGTATTTCCGTAATCCACTTCCTTTTTTAGATATGGAAAATAATAAGCAATGTAAGAGTTTGATTTTTTCTTCCTCCAACGAAGAAAGCTAACTTGTTAAATAAATGTTATTATCGTGGGAGGTTCACGTATCAATTGGTAAAAATACTATAAGATGGTTTTTTATAATACTTCATTTGCTATGCAAACTGAACATTTGATGCTAACAAATAAATACTAACGGGTATTACTTAATTCAACACCGCCGGGCTTTATAGCCGGCGAGAGATTCAACAATCGTATTGCCAGCTACTGACTAAGGCATAAAGGTGGCTGGGGGAGTAGCGCCAGCTATCGTTTAGTCCGAGAAATTCAGCGCAAAACTCGCTGCAAAACAGTTTATCTTTGCGCTCCCGGTTATACAGCGCGATACCGAGCGCGCCCTGCCAGTCATAGCGTTTGCCGTTATGTTTGCGGAAAAAGGCCTCCACTTCCGGCAACGTGGCCTTTAACGGTAGCTTATCCCACTTATCGTCCGGTAACGGTATTATCTTTCCCCGCACGCCGCGATCGCGAAACGACGCGGAGTAGCAGAGGTATTCATTACCGCCGTGTTCTACCGCCAGTTCACAGTGAGAGTAGATACCGCGCGTGACTTTGCGCGTGAGCCAGTCGGCCAGTCTGGCGATGCCGCGATACTCCGATCGCCCCTTATAGCAAGCGAGCCAGACGGTGGTTTGACTCATGGCTGCCAGCCTGATGAATAGTCGTAGTCGAGCACTTCCTGGATATCCCCCAGCGCTTCTACCGCCGCAATATGCCGCTGCGCGTTGGCAAACAGGCGCATATCGTGATCCACGGTGACGGTTTCAAACTGCGCGGCGATGTCGTTGGTCAGTTTAATCAAACCGTTATTTTTGGTCTGCCACATTAACCCTGCCGGAATCTGCTTTGCCTGACCCATTCTGGTGAGTGACATTTGTTGAATACGGCTGTTAGCATCGCTGTGGAAATGGTTGCCATCGATAATGATGTAATCGGCGGTAACGGTGTCGCGCCGGGTTTTGATTTGCTGAATTTTGGCTGCTTTTATATCGCTAAGAACCATACGCATCTGAGTTTCATCAAATACCCATTCGCCTTTTTCCAGCTTATAAAAGTTACCTGGTGGTGGAGCAGTGACAAATGATAATGTTTCACTATTAACCCAAGTACGATTATTCGTGTTTGCGTATTCTTGCCATTGTTGTTCAGTGACTTCAATCAAATATTTTCTTTCTGGATAATTGTAGAGTTCTGTATCCATCCAGTCTAGGACAATAAATGATTGTGGATCATAATATGCGTATTTTGCCATTTTAATTTACCATGAAATTTTTACGAAACCAGGGGAGCCATTTGTGCCACTGGTATTTCCAAGATTTGTTAAGTCACTATTTTGATAATTAAATGGTGGAAGATAGGAGCCGCCAGCCCCTCCTGCACCATAGCCTGTCGCTGATGTAGGAGGTATCATATTTGCTTTATATCCTCCATTCGCTAATGATTCGGTTATAACTGTTCCTGGTTTCCCTCCGGCTCCATAAAGTGAGCCTTCACCGCTGTGTCCATAGTATAATTCTGCATATACAACCATTTCGTGCGAGGCATATGGCATAGGATGATCAACAAATTTAATATAAGGTTGAATATTTCTAGTATGGTAAATACTTTCGCCTCCAATTCCCCCAGCCGCAGTGATGTCTGAGAAGGAGGAACTACCGCCATCAAAACTCTTTCTATAGATAGTCGTTTGATCAGTCACTGTTCCTACTGATGTCGTCGGGGGATTTGACCAAAATGCTCCCCCACACCCACCAGCTCCAATTTTTACGGGAAATTGTTGGCCTGGAACTACATTAACAATACTGACAATTTGTTCTCCAGCGTGACCGCCACGCGCCTCGTAATTGATTGATTGAGACCCGCCAGCCCCACCGCCGCCACCGCCCATTACTTCGATAAATAGAGTCGTCACTCCATCTGGAACCGTAAATGTCCCATTTGTGGTAAAAAACTGCGTATGAGTATGGTTCGCCGGGGCCGCCGCGTTTGCCTTGTCCATCGCCGCCTTTACCGCACTGGGCGTTGCCGCCTCCGTCGTACTGGTGCTGTCCGTCGCGCTGTTAAGCTTCACGATCCCTTTTTGCGTCAGCGTACCGTCCGGGACGCCGGTAATCTGGTTCCAGGCGTGAGTATGGCTGGCCGGAGCTGCCGCATTCGCCTTATCCATCGCCGCCTTTACCGCACTGGGCGTTGCCGCCTCCGTCGTACTGGTGCTGTCCGTCGCGCTGTTAAGCTTAACAATCCCCTTTTGCGTCAGCGTACCGTCCGGAACGCCGGTAATCTGGTTCCAGGTATGCGTGTGATTACGCGCTTCCGCCATCGCCGCTTTTACCGCCTTTGGCGTAGCCGCTTTGGTTTCGTCATCGCTGTCGGTGGCATTACTGAGCTGCGTAAACCCTTTCTGCGTTAATGTCGCATCCGGGTGATTTGTCGAATGTTCATGCTCGTCCAGCCGGGCATCCACATAGTCGCGCGTCGCCAGCACAATGCTCGGATCGACCGTCAGCGTCACCGCCGTGGTGTTGGAGACCTCCATAATCAGGCGGATACAGACCTGCTTGCCGCAGCCGCCCGGCAGCAGCGGTTTGTAGGATTCCGGGAATTTGCCGATGGCGATCAGCTCGCCCTCGTCGTCGAATACGCCTACTTCACGTACGTACCAGCCGCCAACATCCTCCGGCAGCACCAACTCGGCAATCAGCCAGTTAGGGTTATTCGGCGCAACGGTCAGCGTATTCATCTCGCCGCGCCAGACTTCGTGGCGTAAATTGGTCTGGCTGGCGGTCGGTTCATAATATTGTCCGCCGCCGTCGCCAACCGCCATCTTTTGCAGATGTATCTGTTTCTTATCCGCAAGGGCACTGGCGATTTTCGCCATTCCCCAGTCGGTCAGGAGGGTATAAAACTCATTATCCATAATTACTCCGGGTAAATAGATGTAATTTCAAGGCTCCATTGCCCTGTACCGAAATAGATCGGTTTAGTTTGTTGAACTTCCAGAACCTGGAAGGGTAAGACGGTCGTTATTTCTCCACCGTAAAGCGCGCTGCCTATAACAGGAATAGCGCTTTGGTTAATTATCCAGACAATTAACGCTTCCAGCTTTGAGCGCACGTTCTTATACTCATGAATAAGATCGACCAGGTTATTAAACAGATTTTCATCCATGCCCTGGTTAATTAGCTCAATTTCAACCTTAAAAAAATAAGCCTTACCGCCATACTCAAACCATTCGGAAATCGTGCCGGGTAAGGATAATATTTCCAGAACGCGGCGAACGGCCCAGGGAGTTCCTTTATATTTATGCAGTTCAATCGCCTGTTTAATTAACTCTCGTTTCTCCTGTTCATTGGCGGCAAATAGCCAGCCTTCAAGCCCCTGAACATGAAACTGCCCGGCCAACGAGGGCAATGCCGAGGCATCAACGATATCCACCAGATAGACCAGCAACGCCGTCAGGTCGATTTGCGCAAAGCGTTCGGCGGCGATATTTGCCAGAATTGAGAAACGTTCGTCGCTGGCCAGCGGCGGCGGCAGAAGCAGTTTATCCATCGCTGACTCCGGCAATCGTCACGTCAATGGCCGTGCATTCCGCCCATTCGTGCGCCTGTAGTACCTTTTTCGCAGGCATATCCAGCGCGACGTCGTAAACGCCGTCAACCTGTAATACTTTAATTATCTGGTTTGGCACAATGTCCTGGCCCAGCCGGGTCTGGCGCGAGCGCGTCCATGTATTAATCGCTTCACGCGCGGCGGCAAGCGTCGTCTCCTGATCGGCGGTGGTAAACAGCGTCAACCGGGCGCGGATCTGATAAGGTACGCGCGGAGAACATTTAGCGCTCACCTTATCGGTTAGCGGGCGCTTTTTCTCTTTGCTCACCTCCCGTTCGATCTGGGCAAGAAGCTCTGGCCCCGGCAGACCGTTCAGGGTCAGCGGATAGAGTTCCACGCAGCCTTCCGCCAGCCCTTCATCCGGCCCCAGCACCGCCACGTCGATAATCGACTGGCTGACCGAGAGCGTATGGAAGCGATAGGCTCCATAGCTGCCCGCGTTGCTGAAACTTTCCGGCGCTAGCTGGATGCGTTTACGTAGCGCGTCGTCGTTCTCTTCGCCGCAGCCGCCACTTGAGGCCGTCAGATTGGTGACGCTGAGATCGTAATTGCCTACCCGATCCACCAGCGCGCTGATTTGCGCAGGTTGCCAGTTATTGCCGGATTCACCGGTTGCTACACAGGTTGCAGTTACCGCAACGCTCAGGCTGCCCGCAGGCAACAGAACATCTTCGTCGGTGGCGAACATCACGCTATCCGACGCGCTGGCGCGGGTACCCTGTGGAATCACCAGGTTACTTTTAGCCGCTTGAGTAACAGAAAACTGCAGCGTGGTTTTTGCCGCCTGAGCGGGCAGACGGTGAACGCCAACCAGCTCGCCTAAATAATCCAGCATCGGCGCACGGGAATACGCGACCAGGTTTTGCTTCGCTGCCTCCTGGATGGCGATGCGGACAAGGTTTTCACGATAAGCAAACAGGTCAATGAGCAGCCGCTCAGCCTGCGCCGGATAGAGTTTTTTACCGCTGGCTTCTTCATATTGCGCAATCATCTCGCTGGTGATTTGCGCGGGATCGCGGTCAATAAAGTCGGGTTCGGCTATCGCCATAACACCTCCGTTGAGTTGATTACGCCGTCTGCGGCGCGCCATTGCACGCGTAACGTCAGGTGTTCGCCGTCAATCGTCGGCGTCACCTTCAGCAACCGGCAGCGGGGTTCCCACATGCGAATCGCTTCCACCGACTCCCGAACAACGTGCGGAATGGCCCGCTCGATCGGGTAATCGATATAGCGCCACAGATTGCTGCCAAAAAGCGGCCTGTGGGGATCGCTGCCGCGCGGCGTGCGCAGAATGATGTGTATTGCCTGATGAATATCATCCAGCCCGCAGACGTATTCTTCAGGACGTTGCAAGGCAGGTTGCCAGTGCAGGGTCGAGGGTCGTGTTTTCGTGTTCATGAGGCTATTTTCGCCTTCCGGCGGGGGGAGAGATATTAAAGCGCTTTAAGGAAATAATTGATGGCGGGGTCAGAATGTGTTTTGCCCGGCGGCGCTTCTGCGCTTACCGGGCCTGTGTTGATGCACATTTTGTTAAATGGCGAAGATCACGTTTTACGTAAAGTTAAAATGAAATTGCTGTAATTTCACCTTTGTCTACAGAAGCGTAGTACCAGAATTCATCATTGATTTCTGCGTGCTTCATTTTCTCAACTGGAATCGTTTTCTGCCGTCCATTAACCGAGAGTGTGATCGAACCCGTTAGCTGCTCCCGGCTGATAATAGCGAAATCCCCGCGGGTGTTGCTATAAGCCGTCGTTTCATTGGAAAGGCTGTGCTTCGCTCCATTAGCGATTACAGAATAATCAAAATTGACTTTCTTTTTGAAAATAGCTTGTACATGATAATACTCGCCGTAAACAGCAGGATCATGGAATAAACCAAAATGACCACCGCTATTTTGCAACTTGACGAAATGATAGTCAGGGATGATAAACTTCTGTTTACCTGCCGCTATTTCTTTAGTAATGATTTTTTGTCTTACGATTTCCTGTCCGGCCGTTTTTTTATAACCGTTAAGCATCAATGAATAGGACCAAAGGAATACGATACCACAGAGAACAGTCACGGCAGTTACGCCGACGACTCCAGCCTTAACGCCGCTTTTCAACAGGGCGTAAGCGATGAAGGAGATAGCTAAAAGGAAAAACATAAACGTACCGTTCATAACCCGATCGGGGTAGGACGGCGACGCGAACATGATTAAGGAAGTGCCAATACCTATACATACGACTAACGCAGCGCAGATAAGGGACGTTTTATCAATTTTGGCGCGAATCTGCTTATTGAATATGACCAGTAAGACCAGCAATAACAAAACAACATAAGCTATCCAGATCAGCGCCAGATGGTTATGAACGCGTTCTGTTAAGTGAATGAAAATACGTTCAAAAATCGGCCTTCCATACCAGAATTCTTTGCCGCTGGCGCGGATGAAATTGCCCGGAGAAAGTATCAATACGCATGAACCTGCGATTGCACAGAGACTATAAACTATCTTATTGCGCGAAACAGATTTGTTTTGCCATAACTCGTATGCAATGGCCAGAACAGAAATAAGCGAGACGAAAGGTGAGACGCTTTCATTGGAACAGCCTGCCATAAAGCTTAGTAATGCAACCCACGGGCTGATCGCTTTACTGTTTTTTATTGTTATGGTGTAAAAGAAGAACAGCCATGCAACAACGAACAGATTCGTCCACAAATAATTCGCAGCACCAACGATCCAGAAAGTGGTTTGACCCAAATTCGGGTTCGAAATTCAGTAAGTGAAGAATATTAGTGGGAATAATAAGTAGTCGGATTTATTCCAGCGTAATGTACCTGAGGGTGTCTTCACAATGAAATAACAAAATACCAGTGTCGAAACGGCAGCGCTGATGGAATACACGAGTTGAGAACGTGTATACAGGATGAGTGCGCTGGTGTAATCAGCTATAATCCTGCCACTCCATGTCATATAATGATGAAAATGTGATTCCGGCGAAATTCCTAAAAGGTAATAGCGGTAATCATCAGAGTGAATGGGGGTATACCATTCAATAAGAAAAATGGCCAAAAAAGCCAGTAGTATCATCGCCGTTTTCGGTAATATCTTGAGCATAGTAATCATTATTCCATCATTGTTTTTTTGTTTTTCACGATATAGCGAGGCCTTTGCTTTACCTCCGTGTAAACGCGTCCGATATATTCACCCATGATGCCTATGCCGATAAGCTGGATGCCGCCTAAGAAGAGAATCGCGGTCATAAGCGAAGGATAACCAGGAACAGGGTTTCCCCACATCAATTTATCAATGATCATCCACATGGCATATATCAGGGAGAGGGCAGAAACGCTCACTCCTATATACGTCCAGATACGCAAAGGGAAAGTAGAAAAACTTGTAATCCCCTCCAGCGCCAGGTTCCAGAGTTTCCAGCCATTAAATTTTGAGTTACCTGCGACACGTTCAGCACGGGCATATTCGACAACATCTGTTTGACCTCCAACCCATGAAAGTATACCTTTCATGAAAAGGTTACGTTCTGGTAATAGCTTGATATTTTCTACAATCTCGCGCGACATCAATCGAAAATCACCGACATTCTCTTCAATCTTTGGCGTACTGATTTTGTTATGCAGCCTGTAGAACCACTCAGCGCTTTTACGCTTCAGGTGGCCATCCGTTGAACGATCGATACGCTTAGCCAGCACCATTTCTGTACCAGCCTGCCATTTATTGATCAAATGTGGGATTACTTCGATGGGATCTTGTAAATCAACATCGATAGGGATCACCACATCTCCGGTCGCGTAATCCAATCCGGCAAAAAGTGCAGGTTCTTTACCAAAATTGCGGGTAAATGAGATCGGAACAACAAGAGGATCGGCAACAGCTAATGCGCTGATGATTGATTCAGTCGCATCGTGACTCCCATCATTAACGAAGATAATCTCAACGTTATAAGGTTTAAGTGAACTGTATTCTCTGACCGTTTTATAGAAAATAGGGATCGCGTCCTCTTCATTAAAGACGGGAACCACTAATGAAATTTTCATTTCTCATTCCTGAAAACAATGAATCTGGAATATAAAAATCCGCAAATAAGGCTAATTGCGGAAAATACAATGAGCGTAAAAATGGGAGGCATAGCACACTTGTCGCCTGTCCATCCCACGACGGCGCTCAGCACGCCCATAAAACCGACGTACAGCAAATAACGTCCGGTTGATACGCTGGCTCCAAAGGTAAACCGGGCGTTAGCGAAAAAACTAAAACTGACAGCGACAGCAAAGCCCGCTACGTTTGCCAAAGCCTGACTTGTTTGAAATCCATAGACGCAAAGGGCAAAGATAGCCCAGTGCAAAGCAGTATTAAGTACGCCTATCGAAACGTACTTTATAAATAATTTTATCATTATAGCAATCAAGAAGTTGTAATTCAGCGAAGTCTACCAGACAAAACTGAGAGGATCATTCCTGAACAGCAGATTTTATGTAAACAAGGCGAAGTTAAAGTAAAAAATAACGCTAGTTTTCCAATATACATATATGCAATATTTGCAGCGCAAAGTGATTACATTTTCATCGGAAATAGCGCGGGAAAAGGGCTTAATCACGTTGCGCTGAAATAAATATCCTCCAGCAATTTGCCCGGTGGCGCTTCTGCGCTTACCGGGCCGGTGTTTATGCACCTTTTGCAGGCTGGATAAGGCGAAGCCACCATCCAGCAGCAATTTGCAGGTTAGTGAGAGTGGTGGTTGGAGTTGCCGCCGCTGTCCATCACTGAACCGCTGGCGTTAACGTTGCCGAGGACATTCACGTTGCCGGTAATCACCGCGCTGTTTCCGACGCCGCCGCTGCCTGCCATACCGCCAAGCCAGGTGAGTTTTTTCATCACGGTAACGTCGCCGGTAAAGGTGCTGAGCGGCGCATCGACGATGACATTCAGCGCTTTAATGCCCGTATGGGGCGCTTCCACGTTGACATCTACCGCCTTGACGCCCACGGAGGTGGCCGCCACGTCTACGTTTTCTGATATCACCGTGACGTGCTGCGCCCTGACCTCTACTTGCGGTGAAGTAAGCTGCGTACGTTCCTTCACTTCAATGACGATTTTTTCTATGCCGCCGTTGACGGTGAGCTGGTGTAACGCACGGTCATATTCAAAGGCCGCGCCGTCGGAAAACTGCACGTAGCGCTTGTCGCGCGAGGCCAGCGGCGCGGTATCCACGCTGGAGTAGACCGCGCCCAGCACCACGCCATCCTCGCCGTTGTCGTCGAGCAGCACTTCGACCTGTTCGCCAATATCCGGCAACCAGTAATCTTTGTTGTCCTGCGTGTTGCGTTGCAGCACCGCAAGCCAGTTACTGCGCAGGTTATCGCACTCCGGTAGAGTGACTCTGACGCGCACGACCGCCTCATCAATATCGCTGATAATGCCCGTCTGGCGGGTAACGCCTTTCATATTGTCTCCTTACTGGCTGGTTGCCGGTCCGCGTGAAATGTCGATTTCGGTAGTGTAGCCGCCGCTGCGCGTAAGTTTGTGCATGGATTTATCAATCAGCCACTGCCCGGAAAGCACGCCAAAATCGCTCAGTTCTATCTTGTTGCCCGCCGTCAACTGCGGGCAGCCCATCATGCTGAGCGTGCCGGTTTGCTGGTATTCGTTGTGGCTGTCCAGCGCAGCATTGGCTTTAGCCTGCGCCGCGCCGGCATCTGGGGCGCGACTGTTGATCTTCAGGGTATCGGCGCTGGTCGCCGCACCGCGCGCCGAGGTCTTTTCCTGGCTATCATGGGTATAGATAACCAGTTCTTTTTGCTTACTATTTTGATGTTGCACGGTGGCGTTTTTGTAGATCCGGTTGATGGTATCTTTGAACGTGTAGTGCGAAATATCCGTCCGCCTGAGCGTCTTCACCGGCGCCAGACAGCGCAGCGTCGGCAGATGCGAAAAGATAAGCTCCGTCGCCGTCACTTTCACGGTATAGCCATATTCACTCGCCAGCCGTTTGAGAAACGCCACGTCGGTTTCGGCATATTGCGTGACCCGATCAATCGTCAGCGGCGCAATCTTGCCCGCCAGCGTTAAACCGTGTTTTTGCGCGATGCGACTGGCGATGGCGGAAAGCGTCGTCTCCTCAAAGCCCTGGCTGTTTTTGGTGCGTAGCGCTTTGCTGACCGAGGTGGCGATACCGTCGATATTGACCGTCGAAGGCGGCGCGCTGATATCAATTTTATCAATGACATAGATTCCGCAATCGAGCAGATCTTCGCCCTGGTAGCCCAGGCGCAGCGCCAGCGTGTCGCCTTTTCTCGGATACCATTCGTTTACCCAGCGCCCGGCGCTATCTTCCAGCGCAATGGCAATGACATCCGACTCGTTTTTAATGCTGTCGCTGTAACTGATGCTGGTGACATAAGGCGCGATGTCGTAAGTGATCTCTTTATGTCCGTACCAAAGGGTAAAAATGGGCGTCAGGGTGGCGAACACCCCGCCGGATACCGTTATCTCAGCCATGGCGGTAGCTCCGGGGTCGTTTGCGTGACGCTGATAACCGGGATGTTCAGCCGCACGCCTGACGGCAAAACTGGCATAATAGCGATGTGCGGATTGGCCGCGATGATGCGTTCGTAGGCCAGCGCATCGCCGTAATAGCGCCAGGCGAGATTATCCCAGCGTTCGCCGTCGGTAGTGACATGTTCAAGGTAGCGCATTACAGACTCCTCGTAATATCGGCGGCGGCAAGCTGGCTCACGTCAGGGGCGCTTGTTTGCAGCGTGCCGCGCGCCTGATTGACCAGCGTCGCGGCGCTGTCGTAAGTCGCTTCCGCGACGCTGCTGGTGATAGCGTCAAACAGCGATTCGGCGTGTTCGATAAGCGTGCCAGCATCGCCCGCGCATTCGCGGATCCCCGGCAGGCTGTCGATCAGTTCCTGCATTTTTGCCGCCAGCGCTTTCGGCAGCCCGGCCAGCGTTTGCAAATCCAGCGGCTGCTGGAACAGCGCGTCTATCGAACTCATGGTTTTTTTCAGCGAATCGACGATATCGCCACATTTTTCTTTCAGCGCTTTGGCTTCCTTCACCAGCTCTTTCGCCTGGGCGATCGTTTTTTTGATGTCATCAATGGCGTCGGCCACCTCATCCATCATCTCTTTGGCTTCACGCATACCCTCTTCAACGGCGCTCATCAGTTCATCGAACCAGGAATCGCTAACGTCGGGAAGCTCATCCAACATCTCGTCAATGTTCGGTTCCTGGGTGGTGATGGCCGGAGGCAGCAACGGGCTCTTCGGATCGCCGGTGTACTCCTGTAGCGACAGAGTGCCGCCCTGGGCAATGACGTTACCGTAAGGATCGGTGTGTTGGTGGGTAGCGGTCAGATCGGTAATCACGAACCAGCCGCGATAATCGCCGTTGCCGAACACCAGCGCCATCGCCTGGTGCGCGGTCATGGCTTCCCGCAGACGGTTCAGCTCGGTGGTCGGCTGGCAATACTGACTATGAAAGTTGAATTTCAGGGTGATTTTGTCCAGCTTATCGCCGATAAATTGCACGCCCGGTTTCCCTTCAATACGGGCATGGCTGGTATAATCCACGCCCATCGTGCTTTCAAATTCGTCCCAGTAAGCGACGACGTCAAATTCTATTTCGCCTAATACGGCATACATTATGCGTACTCCCGGCGCCGTTGTTGCGCCATGACATCGTTAATCATTCTCTCCAGCTCACGTTTACTCAGCGACAGCACGTTGTTGATATCTTTGGTGGCATTCGCGCCGCTTCCCTGCACGGTAACCTGCGGGGAAAAGTGTACCTGCACGTTGCTTTGCGCGCGGGAGGGCAGCGTATAAGGTTTCCCGCCGGATTTGCCGGGAAGCGCGGCTGGCGTCGGCGGCGTGGCGGCGCTTTTCGTCTTCATAGGCTGCGGCGAGGCCATCGTTTTGGCCGAGGTTGTCACCGCTTTCGCTCCCGATGCCAGCGGCGCGCTGGCCTGTTGCGCGACCATTGTTCCGGCAATACCGGGGACGGCGGCGGCGACAGACGGCATTTCAGTGCTGATGCCCTGCGCGCTTTTCGCCCAATCGGGGATCAGCGCTTTTATCTTCTCAATCGCCCCGTTCAGGAAAGGAAGCGCATTCAGAATGCCGTTGATCAGGCTATCCAGAATATTGCCGCCAAATTCGCTGAAGCTGGCGGGGAGTTCAATGCCAAACCAGTCCAGTACGCTGGCGAAGGCGCGGTAAAACAGCCCCAGCGGCGACCAGTCGAGAATCAGACGCGTGACGCCTGCAATGCCTCCGTCAAAGGCGGTTTTGATGCGCTCCCAGACTCCGGCAAAGAAACCGGAAATCGGTTCCCAGTAGCGATAAAGTAAATAGGCGGCGCCTGCGATAGCGGTGATAGTCAGGCCGACAGGGTTCATCAGCAGCGCCCGACCCAGCCAGATAAATGTCTGGCCGACCAGCCGTAGCCCTTTTATCAGGCCGTTTCCCAGCAGCATCGTCAGGCTTTTCGCACCGTTGCCAAACGATTTCAGAACCGACAGCGCGCGACTGCCGCCGCCCAGCGCCAGACCGGCTTTGACCTTCAGGAAGAGCTCGATCAGGCAAATAAACGGTGACGCAATGAGGTTTGCTCCCAGCCTGAGAATATTCAGCGCCCCGTTGAACAGCCAGATAACGCCAACGACTTTGGCGACCCCTTGCACCAGCGCCGGATTTTCCCGCAGCCAGGCGCTGAACTGCCGCACCAGCGGCGTGATGCTTTGCGCCAGTTCACCAATGGCGGGCATCAGTTCCAGGCCGACGGTCAGCCACAGATCGTTAAGTGAAAGTTGTAACGCTTTGGTCTGTTCTCCGGGCGATGTCATTTTCGCGGCGAAGTCATCATCAATAAAATGTTGCCCCGCCGCCTGCATTGCGGAGGCTTTTAGCTGGCGATATTCGTCCATATTCGCCAGCATCGGGGCGAGAAAATCCCGCGTTTGCGCATCGCCGAACATCGCGCCGAGGTTAAATTTCTCCGTCATGGCCTGTAGCGTGTCGCCGCGCGCGGAAAGATCCTCAATCTTCATGGTTTGCCTGAAGGTGTCGAGGATCTGCGGGTTCATTTTCTCCAGTTGCATCTGCACGATGTGGGTCATCGCTTCCGTCACGCCGATCCCATTTTGCTGATGCTCCAGCAGCGATCCCTGAAGATCCACGCCCTGGCGGGCAGACCAACTGTCCGTCTCTTTCGAGAAGGCGGATTTCAGGAAATGGTCGAAATTCGCTGCCGCCGCGCCTGCGTCAGGGGCGTTTTTCATGGCGACTTGCATCGTTGCGGTCAGTTCCGCAATGCCTTCTTTCCCCTGAGCGCCGGTTTTTCCGGCAAAGGCGTTAATCCACTAGGTTTGTTCTGCAACGGAGCCGCCGCCGCTTTTTGCCACGCTGTACAGCATATTTTGCGCAAAACGGAAGTCGTCAGGGGCGATGTTCAGTTTGTCGCGAGTGGCCAGAGCCGCCTGCGCCCAGCTTTGCGCGCTGTCGCGGGAGGCGGTCGCGGCTTTGGCGATATCGGGCATGTAGCGGCTAAGATCCTGCAATGCGCTGACGCCGCCTTCGATCATCGTGGCGGCGGCGCTTTGCAGATCTTTTTGATCCTGGTTGAAATCAAGGCTCCAGTCGCGGATATTCAGGCTCAGGGCGTCCCGCGCGGTGTTATCCATGCCGCCTTTCGCCGCCATATCGACCATGTTGCCCTGAAATTCGTAAGGCAGCTTCCAGTCGGGAGTCTCAATGTTCAGGAGCTTGCCGAGCTGTCCGGCGAACGTTTGTGTTTTTTCCAGCAACCCGACGCGCTGTTTATCGTTCTCTTCCCGGCCAAGGGCAGAGTTAGCGAGCTGTTGCGTAAGCCGGGTGATTTTTGTTTGCTCAAAGCTGAGCGTGTGCAGCGTGCTGGCGTTGAGTGAGCCGTAACGGGCTATTGCCTGCGTCAACGTCTCATTACGCGCCTGAAGCTGAGTAATAATGTCGTTGGCCAAAATAGTGTCTCGTATAAGTTGCCCGGTAACAGGCTGCTTGCCGGAAAAAGGACAGGGAAGGAGTGAACCGGGCTTGGGTCAGGAAACCCGCAGGCATTAAGCCTGCGAGTCGTATTCGTGTTTAATTTGCGCGCTGGCTTCGTCCAGCCAGCGGGTAAAATCGTCAACCGACAGCGCGTCAATTTCACTGGGCGGAAAGCGAAACCACCTCGCCAGCAGCGCCATTGCCTGCCACAACTGCTGTGGGTTCTGTAGCCATGCTAAGCATGGCCTGAAATCGTTTCTGCAATGCCTGATAATCCAGCAGATCCATTTCCGCCAGATCTTCGGTTACCAGCCCGGTCATAGCCGCCATCAGCGGCTCATCCCACTCTTCCGGTTTATCGCTGGCGCGTCGCGCGGCGCGCATATCTTTTACCTTCAGGCGACGTAATTGCAAAACGTCGATACGTTCCCCGGCGGCGGAGGTAAACGGAAATTGCAGGGTATATTTTTCGTTCATGGTGTAGTCCTTATTCGTCGTGTTAAATTCGGGGCCGTAGCCCCGAAGTAATTAACCGCCAATATTATTGCGGTAGGCATTTAATTGATCCGCGCCATTTACGCGGAAAATATTCGCCAGATAATCCAGTTCAAGAAGCGTTTCACCGTCAACCACCTGTTTAATATAAGTGCAGCCGAAGGCGCTGCTGAATTCCGGGTTTTCATTCTGTTTAAACGTTCCCAGCGGGTTCTTTTTAAACATTACGGTCATATGCGTCACCAGCGCTAACTGATCCGCTTTACCCTGCGAGTTATAACAATCGATGCTGGAGCGGCACTGCAATGCCACCGCCTGCCACGGGTTTGCCGTTTTACGCATGACGTCGTGGTAAAACGAGTTCCATTTAATTTCTCCCTCCAGTTTGTCAAAGCCGGCAGGCAGTTCAATTTTACCTACCATCCCCAGCGCTTTATGCTCCTGCATAATCATGCTGATATCAGGCAGTTTAATTTCACTCGCGCGACCTAAAAGATTATTACCATCAAGATAAATATTGGCGTTGGTAATACGGTTAATTTGAATTTTTCCAGCCATTAGCGATTGCTCTCCAGAGAAACTAAATATTCAGAGGTAATTTCGGTTTCAAACGTCAGACGTTCCAGCGGCGGCGGCGGGGTGAATTTGTAGCTCAGCAACAGATGCCCGGCGGCCAGTTCAGTCTGTTCATTACGCGCCGGGTCGTACCAGCATTCAAAGCCCAACAACGCGCCGTCGGCAATCAGCTTGCGGCCCCAGGTGTTCACCGATTCGGTCAGCGCGTCGATCAGCGCCTGGTTTATCGGCATATCCATATACTGCTGGCTGAAATAACGAATCGATTCGTTGATTACATCGCCGGTACGGCGCACGTTCTCAAAGTTACGCATATGAGTAACCGTCGGCCAGGCGGCGGTACGGTTGCCCCACAGGCGCAAACCGGAGCCATAGCTGTTGAAGATGGTGGTGATGCCGTTTTCATTCAGTTGATTCACTTCGCTTTGCGGATCGTCGATCATCGCTGACAGCGAGCGCTCTACGCCGGTAATGCCCTGAATTTCCTGATTGGAGTTGCTCCACCAGAAGCCTTTTTCCAGATCCACTTTGGCACGCAGGCCAGCGGCGCGGGAGGAGAGCGGCTCCAGGACTTCGCTGTCCGTCGCGCTGTCGTACACTTTAACGTGCGGATAGCACAGACGCGCGCGATCGGAACTGGTATTGAAGTTAATCGCCCCCTGCGGGCCGCGCCCTGCCAGAACCTGCTGGAAAGTCGTGCCGATGGGCGCATCAATGTAGGTAATGGCTCCCAGCGCTTCTGCCTGAGCGATAAGCTTAACGGCGACCGAGTTTTGCGTACAAAAGACCGGCGCAATCAGGATCTTTGCGTAAAAACCAAACTGGTTCCAGGTGTCCTGTAACAGCTTCATGCCGGTACGGTCACCCGCCGTGTTTACCGCGCCAACAATATCGGCGGCAGTCACTTTGGTGGGGTCCGCGTAAGTATAATTTACATAGGCCTGAACGCCGGGTTTCAGATTGGTTCCCATACAGGTGATTTTACCGGTCAGCATATCAATGGTGTAATCGGTGCCTTTGATATAAGCGTTTCCGGCGTTCGTGCTGCGGCCAATACTCATTGTTTGCACGGCCCCGTGCTTGAGTTGAATCTGACCGTTGTCATCAACCTTCACGGTTTCACTGGGAATGGTACTTTTGTGTACCGCCGGATTCAGCACGTTAATCACCACGACCGTCCCTGCGCCGTGATCGTAGATCGCCTTCAGCGCCTGCGGGATGGTGAAATTTGCCAGACCTGGGCCAAACTGTGCCGCGTCGCTTTCAGAAAGGCACAGCGTCGGCTGGTTAACCGGGCCGCATGGCGCGGTGCCGATCAGACCAATAACCGCAGATTTAACCGCCTTAACCGGACGTGGGCCGGTTTCGATCTCAATGGTCTCTACACCGTGCAGGTAATTAGCTGCCATGGACAATTTCCTCTTCATTAGTTTCTACTTCTTGCGTAACCACTGGCACCAGGTGACGGCGGGCAATCATGGTGATTACCCACTCGTTATCTTCCGGCAGCGAGATTTCGCTATTGGGCCACAGTAAGACTTCCTGACCGTCGGCGAGCGTGACGCCGCTTGCCGGGCCACTGTAGATATATTTCATTGAATTTCCTCATAATTAACGATTGTCAGCAGGGGGGAGTCCTTGCTTTCCTGTTCCGCGATAAACAGGGTGCTGGCGGTCATATCCAGGGCGTAACGGCAGAAGTTTGCGGCGTCGCCGATATATTTTTCGCTTTCCAGCCAGAGCGGACGATCACAGTCGGGAAGTTCAATGCCCCCCAACGAGCGACGTAGACGATCCAGCGCGTTTATCGCGTCACTTATTTGCGGAACAATAACGGTGGCGGAAATCCGGATTAGTTGTTTTTGTACCGTGGCATCCGTATTTTCTGGTTCGGCAAAAACCGAACCGCAGTAGTGAGTTAATACCGTTACCTGCTGTCCTGTTGGGATATATACTTTCGCATCGGTTGATGAAATATGTATATCCATATCAGGGTTTAATTCACGTAGTCTATTCGCCACGGTATGTACAACAGATAATGTTTCCATATACGCTTTCCTTGATTTACCGGGAGAGATGATATTCTCTCTTCGTTATCGTTCAGACGTATTTTGATGTATCAGGCATCAGGAATCTTTTAATCTCCTTTAGAGAAAAAAGTTAAAACGAATAAAAAATCCCCGGCGTATAAACGGCGGGGATTTGTTTAATGGTTACCTCGTTGGATCAGTTCTATTTTGCTATATAGCGCATCCAGTTTTGCTTCCAGAACAGCCTGGCCGCGCAGATAGTCGTCTCTGCGGACATAATGCAGCGGCAGATCGGCGCGGAACTCCAGAAATTCTCTTTCGAGCCTGGACCAGCCTATTTCTGATTCGCGCCGGGCAGCTTCCAGTGCTTCAAAACGTTCATTCAGCCGTTTTTCAATTTGCGCCAGCAGCAATTTACCGGCGGCAAACATTAATCCAACAAACGAAAGTAAGAGGGAGATGACTTCCCAAAAATCGATACTGAGTTTCATTACTCCCTCTGATTAATGAATGCAGCTAGCCTGCCCCCATTGCAAATAACGGGGAGCATGTTGGTATAAAATCGCTTTGGGGTAGTGACGATTCTCGCGCCAGTTCGCGGCGCTGCGCCCGGCGTTAACGCGTTCTACATGTTCAAACCAGATGGATGCATCCAACCCCTTTGCGGCGGCCAGCTTTTTATCTCTGTTCACCCAGCCTTGCCCGCCGTTATAGGCGCTCAGAGTGAAAGCCATTCGCTGGCAGCTATTTTTTGCTAACACGCTTTTCCACAACTGGCGGTCATACTGTACCAGCGCGCGTATCGCCCAGGCGGGATTAAACGGCTTGTTCTCGCGAAGCGCTGGGTACAACTGGCTTACCCATTTTGCCGTTGCGGGCATAAATTGCGCCATACCCTGCGCGCCAGCCGGAGAAAGCGCGTCAGGCGCCCAGCCGGATTCCTGATGTAGTTGCCCGGCAAAATTAGCAACGGGGGCGTTAAGCCCCCAGATTTCGCGCGCGGTACGAATCACTTCGTTTCGCCATTGCAGAGAAGCGCGCGGCGGTTCGGCAGCGTCGGCAGACAAGAAAGTCATAGCGCAGACCAGGCATACGTATTGATAACGCATCGTTACAGCCCCAGCGCGACGGCAAGGCAAATTGCCGCAACGATGATCGCGCGACGAATCATCGCCGCGGCGCAGCACAGCGATTCTTCCCAGGGGCAAAAGGAGTCGGGACGTGCCCAGGGGAAAAGACTACGGTCGAGCCAGTAACCCAGCACCGCTGATAACGAAACCAGGCTGAGTTTATAGATGACGACCGGAATTTGCGCTGATGATGTCCAGCCGATAAGCGCAAACAGTACGACAGAGGCAATCAGCCAGCCGGAAAGTCGGGGAACAATAATTTTTCGCATACTCTATCTCCTGATAATTGAGTGAGAAGTATCGCTTTTCCCCATAGCGGAAGAACGAAAAGGGCTTTAATAAATAACTTTAAAAAATGTTTAGCGCATGGTGTCAAATGCCAACAAATAAACGAATAAATAAAGCTTTCGGGGCAGGGGGTAGAGGCTGCCTGCGGAGAGTCAGTATGTGTCTGTGGCAGGCTACGATGGCGGTATTGCTGCGTCATAATAATCTTTAATTAAAATTATCTTATTGATTTTTAAAGTCAGTTTAAAAATTCACGCGATCGTGAGGAAAGCGATCTTTTTGATCGAACGCAGAAAAAAATGCAAAAAACTAACTGTATATACATACAGTATTGTGTAAAATGATGACATCAGTGAAGGCTTACTTCACCTATAAAATAAATACATATTATAAATTGAAAGCGATATATATTCTTTTAATTTATAATTAAATGCCGTTGATAGTAAATATTTATATATATTTTGAATATATTGATAGGTAGTTATTGCACCGTTTTTTACGCTTCCCTTTTTGGTGCCGTCACGGGAAGCATGGTGCTGGATATGGAGATAAAATATGATTCAGAAATCAAAAGAAATGGTTCGGCTTCCGGAGATTATTAACGATCTGGCGTTTCATGCGTCGCAGGTGCTTATTGAAAGCATGAATATTGATAGCGCGTCAGCCGAAAATGCCGGTCAGGCAATTGCTGACAGAATGATGCGCAACTGGGGCGGGCAAAGCATTTATTTCCCCAAAGGTATCTCTGGCCGGGTCTCGGAACGGGATTATCAGATTTACAGCGAGTGCGATGGGCGTAATTATGCGGAGCTGGCCAAAAAGTACAATTTGACACTGCAGTGGATCTATAAAATCGTTAAGCGGGTCCACACGGAAAAACAGCACCAGCGGCGTATGCTGTAAGCGATATCGGGTATGGCGTATAGCGACAAGCGCTATACGCCGGGAGCTGCGACAGGCCGGATAAGGCGCTTGCGTCGTTATCCGGCAGCGTATTGCCTGATAGCGCTCACCCGCTGTCGAGCCAGGGCGATTTATTCAAATAAGTTCTGATGCAGCTTTTGCACCACTTGCTCGGCATCGTCTCCCGGCACGAGGAAGCACAGATTGTGGCTGGAGGCGCCGTAACAAATCATGCGAATGTTGAACGGTTCCAGGACGCCAAACACTTCTTTACCAACACCGCAGGCTTTTGACAGGTTGTTGCCAATCAGCGCGACCAGCGCCAGTCCTTCCTCGACTTCTACCCGACACAGCGCGGAAAGCTCCATCAATAAGGATTGGGTCAGTAACGTATCGCCCGTGGAGGTGGAGCCGGTAGTATCCAGCGTCAGCGCGACGCTCACCTCCGAAGTGGTAATCAGATCTACCGAAATATTATGCCGCGCCAGAATGCCGAACACCTCTGCCAGGAAACCTCGCGAGTGCAGCATATTCAGGCTGTGCAGCGTCAATAGCGTTTGATTGCGGCGCAGCGCCAGCGCACGGAACAGCGGCGGGTTTTGGGTTTTATTGCACACCAGCGTACCGCCCGCTTGCGGATCTTTACTGGAGCCAACAAAGACCGGGATATCGCTACGCACGGCCGGGAGTAAGGTGGCTGGATGCAATACTTTTGCGCCGAAGGTTGCCATCTCCGCCGCTTCTTCAAAGTCGATTTCATCAATTCGCTGCGCGACAGGCACTACGCGCGGGTCGGTGGTGTAAATACCGGGCACATCTGTCCAGATATCAACCCGCGCGGCGTGGAGCGCTTCAGCCAGCAACGCTGCCGTATAGTCGCTGCCGCCGCGGCCTAATGTCGTGGTGCGGCCTTTGCTTTCACTGCCGATAAAGCCCTGAGTAATGACCAACGTTTCGCTCAGGCGCGGGAGCAACTGCTGCGCGGCCAGTTCCGCAAGCGCTGCGACGTCCGGTTCCGCACGGCCAAAGCGATCGCTGGTACGCATCACTTTGTGCACGTCGAACCAGTGGGCCTGTACGTCGCGTTCACGCAGGATCTCAACAAATAGCAGGGTAGACATCAGCTCGCCGTGGCTGACCAGTTCATCGGTCAGGGCTGCCGATGTCGCCAGCGATGCCGCCTCCGCCAGAATAGTGATGTTTTCCAGCAGGCGTTCAATCTCTTCGCGAATGACATTCGGATGACGCAGACGATCAAGGATATCGAACTGGATTTTACGGATGGCGTCGAGCGTAGCGAAACGTTCGCCAGGCTCCATCCCTTCGGCCAGCGCCACCAGCAGATTAGTGATGCCGGCAGACGCGGAAAGCACGACTAAACGAACATTGGCGTCGGAAAGTACGATATCCGCGCTACGGTTCATGGCGTCAAAATCAGCGACGCTGGTACCGCCAAATTTGGAAACAACGATCTCTGTCATATCAACCTCGTGTCAGGAAATGAAAAACGCGACCATGGCACAAGGGCAGAACAGAAACCGGTGCAGGCGCAAATGCAAGTAACGTATTTATAAATAAAAGTTGTGGCCTGGACTGTCAACGTTGGGATTATGCGGATTTTTTATGCTGAGTTTAGGCTCAGTAACAGCGCTTATAACCCCGATACCCATTTGCCGCCTTTCTGCACCTCGAATTATTTAGGGTATATACTTTTTATCCTCATTCGACAGTGCCTGGGGCAACGGCACTAAAACAATCACACTTTTCTGTGACTGGCGTTACAATCGATCCCAGTCACAATTCTCAAATCAGAAGAGTATTGCTAATGAAAAACATCAATCCAACGCAGACTTCTGCCTGGCAGGCGCTCCAGAAACACTACGATGAAATGAAAGACGTTACGATCGCTGAGCTTTTCGCGAACGATAGCGACCGTTTCGCTAAATTTTCCGCGACGTTTGACGATCTGATGCTGGTGGATTTCTCCAAAAACCGCATCACCGAAGAGACGCTGGCAAAATTACAGGATCTGGCGAAAGAGACCGATCTGGCCGGCGCGATTAAATCCATGTTCTCCGGCGAGAAGATCAACCGCACCGAAGACCGCGCCGTGCTGCACGTGGCGCTGCGTAACCGTAGCAATACGCCGATCATCGTGGACGGCAAAGATGTGATGCCGGAAGTGAACGCCGTGCTTGAGAAGATGAAAACTTTCTCGCAAGCGATTATCTCCGGTCAGTGGAAAGGCTACACCGGTAAGGCCATCACCGACGTGGTGAACATCGGTATCGGCGGTTCCGACCTCGGCCCGTTCATGGTGACCGAAGCGCTGCGTCCGTATAAAAACCATCTGAACATGCACTTCGTCTCTAACGTCGATGGCACCCACATCGCTGAAGTGCTGAAGAAAGTGAACCCTGAAACCACGCTGTTCTTGGTCGCTTCTAAAACTTTCACCACCCAGGAAACCATGACCAACGCCCACAGCGCGCGCGACTGGTTCCTGAAAACTGCAGGCGATGAAAAACACGTGGCGAAACACTTTGCTGCGCTCTCCACCAACGCCAAAGCGGTCGGCGAATTTGGTATCGACACGGCCAATATGTTCGAGTTCTGGGACTGGGTCGGTGGTCGTTACTCGCTGTGGTCTGCCATCGGGCTGTCCATTATTCTGTCCGTCGGTTTCGACAACTTTGTCGAGCTGCTTTCCGGCGCGCACGCGATGGACAAGCATTTCTCCACCACTCCGACGGAGAAAAACCTACCCATTCTGCTGGCGTTGATTGGCATCTGGTACAACAATTTCTTCGGCGCGGAAACCGAAGCCATTCTGCCGTACGACCAGTATATGCACCGTTTCGCCGCCTACTTCCAGCAGGGTAACATGGAATCCAACGGTAAATACGTTGACCGTAACGGCAACGCCGTGGATTACCAGACAGGCCCAATTATCTGGGGCGAACCAGGCACCAACGGTCAGCACGCGTTTTATCAATTGATTCACCAGGGTACTAAAATGGTGCCGTGTGATTTTATCGCCCCGGCTATCACCCATAACCCGCTATCCGATCATCATCAGAAGCTGCTGTCTAACTTCTTCGCGCAGACCGAAGCGCTGGCGTTTGGTAAATCCCGCGAGGTGGTTGAGCAGGAATATCGCGATCAGGGGAAAGATCCGGCGCAGCTTGAACACGTTGTGCCATTCAAAGTGTTTGAAGGCAACCGCCCGACCAACTCTATCCTGCTGCGCGAAATTACGCCGTTCAGCCTGGGCGCACTGATTGCGTTGTATGAGCATAAAATCTTTACGCAGGGCGTCATCCTGAACATCTTTACTTTCGACCAGTGGGGCGTTGAGTTGGGTAAACAGTTGGCTAACCGTATTCTGCCGGAGTTGGGCGATGATAAAGCTATTTCGTCCCATGATAGCTCTACTAACGGTCTGATTAACCGTTATAAAGCCTGGCGCGCCTGATGGCACTGCGCTTATCCGGTCTACGTAATGCATAGCGTCTGTAGGCCGGGTAAGGCGTTTCGCCGCCATCCGGCAAAAAGAGAATAAGATAATAAAAAGGCCGATATTCACATCGGCTTTTTTTATAAGATAATTCCGCTTGTCCGTCTTTATCCCCACAATTTTATATTGAGCTTAATCCTAAAATAAGCAATAACCAGAAAATCACTCTGCGTTATTTTCAGATTATACGGATGCTGATGTCTTTTAGTTTAATTTTAACTTATTGATTTTATTTGTTTGTTAATTAAATAATGTAGGCGTTACTTCTTTAAAGTTTAATTATCCTAAAACTTCGATGTTATTTCTCCCGGGCATAATCCGCCTGCTTTGGTTGTGTATACTCGGTAGCGCCCGAAATTCTTTTGGGTAAATCTCCATTCATTCAATGAAGGGAAATTATGATGAAAAAAGTACTGTATGGCATTTTTGCCATAACCGCGCTTGCGGCGACATCTGTCTCGGCAGCCCCCGTTCAGGTGGGTGAAGCGGCAGGGTCGGCAGCGACGTCGGTATCGGCGGGAAGCTCCTCCGCTACCAGCGTTAGCACCGTAAGTTCGGCGGTGGGCGTCGCGTTAGCGGCAACCGGCGGCGGCGATGGTTCCAATACCGGGACCACGACCACCACGACCACCAGTACCCAGTAGTATCGGTATGTTTAACCATAACCACACTCCGGTGTGGTTATTTTGCCCCTCTGGAGAAGCGTCGTGAAGCGACTCGCACTTATCCTGATTTGCCTGCTATTACAGGCGTGTTCGGCCACCACTAAAGGCCTGGGCGATTCACTGTGGGACAGTTTGTTCGGTACGCCAGGCGTACAGCTAACGGATGACGATATTCAAAACATGCCGTATGCCAGCCAGTACATGCAGCTTAACGGCGGCCCTCAACTGTTTGTGGTGCTCGCTTTCTCGGAAAACGGGCAGCAGAAATGGGTGACGCAGGATGGCGCGACGATCGTGACGCAGCATGGCCGTCTGGTCAAAACTCTGCTCAGCGGTGACAACCTGATCGATGTGAATAATCTGGCGGCCGACCCGCTGGCGAAACCAGGACAGATTATCGATGGCGCGACCTGGACTCGCACCCTGGGCTGGACCGAACATCGCCAGGTGCGTTACGCCACCGCCCGCTCCGTTTTTACATGGCGAGGGACCGATAGCGTGAACGTCGGCAGTGAAGAGACCGCCGTGCGGGTGTTAGATGAAGAAGTGACGACCGATCAAACGCGCTGGCGCAATCGCTACTGGGTTGATAGCGAAGGCCAAATTCGCCAGACGGAACAGTATCTGGGCGCGAATTACTTTCCGGTGAAAACCACGCTGATTAAGGCGGCAAAATCATGATGAAAAGGACGATAAGCGCGCTGGCGCTGGCCTTTATCGCGTCATCCGCCTTTGCCAGCGGCACTGTTACCGTTTTTACCCAAGGTAATAGCGAGCCTAAAACGCTGACAGACGCTGAGCGTCTGCTCGATTTAGTCGGACAGCCGCGCCTGGCAACGAGCTGGTGGCCTGCGGCGGTGATAGGCGAAGAACAGACGACCGTGACGGCGCGTCAACAGCAGCAGGAACTTCTCGGGCGACTGGCGGCGCTCAGCGCTGAGGAAGATGGCGATGCGGCGGGGGCAATAAACACACTACGCCGACAGATTCAGGCGGTGAAGGTGACGGGCAGACAATTCGTGAATCTTGATCCTGACGTGGTGCGGGTGAGCGAACGAGGTAACCCGCCGCTGCAAGGTCACTACACGCTCTGGGTCGGGCCGCAACCCACGCAGGTGACGCTCTTTGGCTTGATTAGCCAGCCGGGCAGCCAGCCTCCCTGGGCGGGACGTCGCCAGTTATCTTGAGGATCAGCGCTTACTCAGCGGCGCGGATCGTAGCTATGCCTGGGTGGTTTACCCTGATGGACGCAGCCAAAAAGCGCCGGTGGCTTACTGGAATAAGCGTCATATCGAGCCGATGCCCGGCAGCATTATTTTTGTCGGTTTTGCCGATTCCCTTTGGCGCGGCACGCCGGAGGCGATGAATGCCGACATTCTTCATACCCTGACGCAGCGGATACCGGAATAATGAAAAAAACACATCTGCTCAGCGTGCTGGCGCTGGGTATTAGCGCGGCCTGCCATGCCGAAACATATCCAGCCCCTGTTGGGCCTTCACAATCTGACTTTGGCGGCGTGGGCCTGCTGCAAACGCCGACAGCGCGTATGGCGCGTGAAGGGGAGATGAGCCTGAACTATCGCGATAACGATCAGTACCGCTACTACTCGGCTTCGGTTCAGCTTTTCCCGTGGCTGGAAACCACGTTGCGCTATACCGATGTCCGTACGAAAAAGTACAGCAACGTGGAATCATTCTCCGGCGACCAGACTTACAAAGATAAAGCGTTTGATGTGAAACTGCGGTTGTGGGAAGAGAGTTACTGGATGCCGCAGGTGGCGGTTGGCGCGCGCGATATCGGCGGGACGGGGCTGTTTGATGCGGAATATATTGTAGCGAGTAAGGCCTGGGGGCCATTTGATTTTTCATTAGGTCTCGGCTGGGGCTATCTTGGCACCAGCGGCAATGTGTCTAATCCTTTCTGTTCGTATAGTGATAAATTCTGTTCGCGTGATAACAGCTATAAAGAGGCAGGTTCCGTCGACGGTAGCGATATGTTTCACGGCCCGGCCTCACTGTTTGGCGGCGTGGAATATCAGACCCCGTGGCAACCGCTACGCCTGAAGCTGGAGTATGAAGGCAATAATTATCAGCAGGATTTTGCGGGTAAACTGGAGCAGAAGAGCAAGTTTAACGTCGGCGCCATTTACCGCGTCACCGATTGGGCCGACGTTAACCTCAGCTACGAGCGCGGCAACACCTTTATGTTTGGCGTTACGCTGCGCACCAATTTCAACGATTTACGACCCGCGTATCATGACAATTCACGCCCGCAATACCGACCACAGCCGCAGGATGCCATCCTGCAACATTCGGTAGTGGCTAATCAATTAACGTTATTGAAATATAATGCCGGTCTGGCGGACCCGAAAATCCAGGTCAAAGGCGATACGCTATACGTTACCGGTGAACAGGTGAAGTACCGCGACTCCCGTGAAGGGATCGTGCGCGCTAACCGGATCGTCATGAACGATCTGCCGGAGGGGATCCGCACGATCCGCGTGACGGAAAACCGCCTTAATCTGCCGCAGGTCACCACTGAAACCGATGTCGCCAGCCTGAAACGCCATCTGGAAGGCGAACCGCTGGGACATGAAACTCCGCTGGCGCAAAAACGCGTGGAGCCGATCGTGCCAGAGAGTACTGAACAGGGTTGGTATATCGACAAGTCGCGCGTTGATTTTCATCTTGATCCCGTGCTGAATCAGTCGGTAGGCGGCCCGGAAAACTTCTATATGTATCAGTTGGGCGTAATGGGAACCGCGGATCTGTGGGTCACAGATCATCTGCTCACCACGGGCAGCGTGTTTGCCAATATCGCCAACAACTACGACAAATTTAACTACACCAATCCGCCGAAGGACTCGCATCTGCCGCGGGTGCGTACGCATGTCCGTGAGTATGTGCAGAACGATGTTTATGTGAATAACCTACAGGCCAACTACTTCCAGTATTTTGGCAATGGTTTCTATGGGCAGGTCTACGGCGGTTATCTGGAGACCATGTTTGGCGGTGCTGGGGCGGAAGTCCTGTATCGCCCGGTAGACAGCAATTGGGCGTTTGGTCTGGATGCCAACTACGTGAAACAGCGTGACTGGCGTAGCGCGCAGGATATGATGAAGTTTACCGATTACAGCGTGAAGACCGGACATTTGACCGCATACTGGACGCCGTCGTTCGCCCAGGATGTGCTGGTGAAAGCCAGCGTTGGTCAGTATTTGGCGGGCGATAAAGGCGGTACGCTGGAGATCGCCAAACGCTTCGATAGCGGCGTCGTTGTCGGCGGTTACGCGACGATTACCGATGCGTCGCCGGATAAATATGGGGAAGGGGATTTTACCAAAGGCGTATATGTTTCCGTGCCGCTGGATATCTTCTCGTCCGGCCCAACCCGAAGTCGTGCGGCAATTGGCTGGACGCCGCTGACGCGTGACGGTGGTCAACAGCTTGGCCGTAAGTTTGGCCTGTATGATATGACCAGTGACAGGAGCGTAAATTTCCGTTAATACTCAGGCCGGATAAGGCGTTTACGGCGCTATCCGGCAAATTATCTTATTGAACAAAATATAAACATAAATAAAAAATATAGATGCCCGTCACATTTGTGCGTTATACAGAAACCTCGCCGCAGAGAAAGAGGGGGCTGTTATGATGCCATTATCGCGCTCACGTCTTGAGTTTATCGCCACGATTTTACAAAACGTACTAAATTTGGGGCTGCTTACCCTCGGTCTGATCCTGGTCGTTTTTCTCGGTAAAGAGACGGTTCATCTGGCGGATGCATTATTTGCGCCTGAGCAAGCCAGCAAATATGAACTGGTGGAAGGGCTGGTGATCTACTTTCTTTATTTCGAATTTATTGCGCTGATTGTGAAGTACTTTAAGTCTGGCCTTCACTTTCCGCTGCGCTATTTCGTGTACATTGGGATCACGGCGATTGTGCGTCTGATCATTGTCGATCATAAAACGCCAATGGATGTATTACTCTATTCGGCGGCGATCCTCCTGTTGGTTATCACGTTGTGGTTATGTAATTCGAACCGACTACGGCGAGAATAGGCGTCGCCACACCGTAACGGACGTATGGCGTGGCAATAAATTAGCCGCTGTCTATAACGCATAAAAAAAGCGCTCCGAAGAGCGCCAAAATACGACCATAAGTGGGGATAACATAAGTTGAGGGCAGTGGCATTGCCCGTTGCCGGGCAGGTACTTCGATAAAACTTAACCTTTCACACCCCCAGCCGTCAGGCCGTTGACCAGCCAACGTTGCGCCAACAGGAACACCAGGGTGATAGGAATAGCAGAAAGGACGGCGGCGGCGGCAAAGTCGCCCCACAGGTAGTTTTGCGGGTTGAGATATTGCTGCATACCCACGGCCAGCGTATAGCTGTCCACATCGCGCAGTAACAACGAGGCGACCGGAACTTCGGTAATCGCCGCGATGAACGACAGAATAAACACCACCGCCAGAATCGGTACGGAAAGCGGCAGCAGCACCAGGCGAAATGCCTGCCACGGGGTTGCGCCATCCAGCGCAGCGGCCTCTTCCAGCGAGCTGTCGATAGTTTCGAAGTAGCCTTTAATCGTCCAGACATGCAGCGCAATGCCGCCAAGATAGGCGAAGATCACGCCGCCATGCGTATTCAGACCGATAAATGGAATGTATTGTCCCAGGCGATCAAATAACGCATACAGCGCTACCAGAGACAAAACCGCCGGAAACATCTGGAAAATCAGCATCCCTTTGAGCAGTGTTGCTTTACCTGGAAAACGCATTCGTGCGAAAGCGTAGGCGCAGGTGGTGGAGAGCGCCACGATGCCGATGGCGGTAATACCGGCGATTTTCACCGAGTTCCACAGCCACAGCAGGACCGGGAAGGGAGGCGGCGTTACCCGACCATCCGCATGTTCCACGCTGAAACCCAGCGCCAGCCGCCAGTGTTCCCAGGAGATTTTGTCCGGGATCAGGCTTCCGGTGGCGAAGTTCCCTTCACGTAGCGAGATAGCGATGACCATCAGCAGCGGGAACATAATCGCTGCGATGAAAATCAGCAGCCCCAGGTGCGTGATGAGGAGACGCAGTTTCTGAGATTTGGGTTGGACCATAGCCATTGTTATTATCTCCCTTAATCAAACTTCATACGCGTGGCTTTCAGGTTCACTATTGCCAGCGCGCCTACCAGCAGGAAGATCAGCGTGGCAATGGCCGCCGCCAGACCGAAGTCCTGACCGCCGCCGCCTTCAAAGGCGATACGGTAGGTGTAGCTGACGAGTAGATCGGTATAACCGGCAGGCGTGGTGGTGCCGAGACGGTCTGGCCCGCCGTTGGTCAATAACTGAATCAGGACAAAGTTATTAAAGTTAAAGGCGAAGCTGGCGATCATCAGCGGCGTTAGCGGCTTAATCAGCAGCGGTAAGGTGATCTTAAAGAAATTCTGAAATGGACCGGCGCCGTCCATTGCGGAGGCTTCGTACAGGTCATCCGGAATCGCTTTCAGCAGTCCCATGCACAGGATCATCATGTAGGGATAGCCCAGCCAGGTATTCACGATAATCACCATTGCCCGCGCGGTGTTGGGGTCGCTGAACCAGGCAGGTTTAATGCCGAACAGCGCGCTCAGCATCATATTGATTTCACCAAAGCTTTGGTTGAATAACCCTTTGAAAATCAAAATTGAAATAAACGACGGTACGGCGTAGGGCAGAATCAGCAGGACGCGGTAGATAGCTTTACCTTTCAGCGCTTCCCACTGTACGAGGCAGGCCAATACCATCCCAACCGCCACGGTTAACACCACAGTGAGGACCGAAAAGACCACGGTCCAGACGAAGATAGCGAAAAAGGGCTTCTGGATCCCTTCGTCGGTAAAGACGCGCGTAAAGTTTTTCGCGCCGATAGTAACGGTATAACCAGGACTGAGTTTTTCATCACCCCAGCTTCCGTCGGCGTTGATCGACTGATAATAACCGCTATCGTTGTTTGGCCGGTATTTTACGCCGCTCTGGTTATTGGTCAGCAGGCCGTCATCAGCCAGTGTGTACAGCGGACGAGTACCGGAAAACTGACGTAGCGAGCTCATAATTACTTTACTTTCATCCGGCAGGACGGCGGTTATCTGGTTCAGCGCCAGACGGTTCTGGGTGATTATCCGCAGATTGGCGCGTTCGCCGCCCGGCAGGGCATCGGTCTCTTTCAGCTGTAATTTTTGTTCGCCGCCGAAGGAAAATGCGTCAGACAGGTAATGTTTGCCCGTTTCTCCGTCGGTGAGGGCCAGTTGCCACTCGTCGCCGCTCGGGTAAAGACCGAAGTTATAGGTTTTTCCTGCCTGATAAGAACGGTCCATTAGCACTTGCTGGGCGCGTTCAAAGGTGAGCTGGTTGGTGCTGCTGTAGTTAGTAAAGGCGATAGCGATGGTGCACACCAGCGGGAATAGCACAAATAGCCCCATGCCGGCGAGGCCAGGGTAAACGTAGCGCCAGGCATAGGTTTTACGATTTGCGAAAATATACAGGCCAGCAGAGCTTAAAATCAGCGTCATGATGGCGAACAGATACTCCCCTTGTACGTACATTAAAACTACAAGGTAACCCACCAGCAGGCCCAGCAGACCAATTACTGACCATTTAAGCTGGTCACTTTGCCACCAGTGTTTCTTTTTAATGACATCCATGGGGATTTTCCTCTACAGCGTTGAAACTTCCTGGCCGGAGATGTGCCTGATGGCGTTGCGCTTATCAGGCCTACGGTGTGTTGTAGGCCGGATAAGGCATTTATGCCGCCATCCGGCACAGGCTCGCGGCATTACTTAGTGATACGGCTTTGTGCATCTTTCAGCGCGGCATCCACGGTTTGACGGCCGCTGGCGGCGTTAATCACAGCCGTACGTACCGCATACCAGAAGGCGGACATCTGCGGAATATTCGGCATGATCTCGCCTTTCTGGGCGTTATCCATGGTGGCGGCGATACGGGGGTCTTTCGCTAACTGCTCCTGGAAAGATTTCAGCGCCACGGCGCCCAGCGGTTTATCTTTGTTCACCGCTTCCAGACCCTGATCGGTCAGCAGGTAGTTTTCGAGGAACTCTTTCGCCAGCTCTTTATTCGGGCTGGCAGCGTTAATCCCCGCGCTCAGCACGCCGACGAACGGTTTCGAGGGTTTGCCTTTGAAGGTCGGCAGCAGGGTGACACCGTAGTTGACTTTGCTCTTGTCGATGTTCGACCATGCCCACGGACCGTTGATGGTCATTGCCGTTTCGCCTTTATTGAAGGCCGCTTCGGCGATGGAGTAATCGGTATCGGCGCTCATATTTTTGTTCTTGATCATATCGATCAGGAAAGTCAGGCCCGCTTTCGCGCCGGCGTTGTCGACACCAACGTCTTTCACGTCATACTTGCCGTTTTCAAATTTGAACGCGTAACCGCCGTCAGCGGCGATCAAAGGCCAGGTGAAATACGGCTCTTGCAGGTTGAACATTATCGCCGACTTCCCTTTCGCTTTTAGCTCTTTATCCAGCGCCGGGATCTCTTCCCAGGTTTTCGGCGGGTTCGGGACGAGGTCTTTGTTATAAATCAGGGAGAGGGCTTCAACGGCGATGGGGTAGGCGATCAGCTTGCCGTTATAACGTACCGCATCCCAGGTGAACGGATAGAGTTTGTCCTGAAACGCTTTATCCGGAGTGACCTCCGCCAGCAGACCAGACTGCGCGTAGCCGCCAAAACGGTCGTGCGCCCAGAAGATAATGTCAGGACCGTCGCCGGTGGCTGCCACCTGCGGGAATTTCTCTTCCAGCTTATCCGGGTGCTCAACGGTCACTTTAATGCCGGTGTCTTGCTCAAATTTTTTACCGACCTCGGCCAGACCGTTATAGCCCTTGTCGCCGTTGATCCAGATAACCAGTTTACCTTCTTCAATTTTGGCGAGAGCCGGGGCGGAAATCATCATCGTCGTAAGTGCGGATAATGCGAGGATGCCTACGCCAGTTTTAATCTTCATATCTCCCATCCTTTTTGGTGATGTACACAGAGGTGGTTTAACGGTCTCTAGTTTCTTTATACGACAACCTCTTTCCATCCTCCCCGCCCCTACGCCCCACCCCGGCTTTATGTGATCTGTGTTGCATAAATGTGAGTAATGCGTGCTGGCGCACACAAAAACACGCCGATTTTTGCGGGCGGCATCACGAAATTCCTTTTCTGCCCGCACTCGTGGTCTCAGGCGCTGTGTCCTCATCCTCCCGCCTCCTCCCCCATAAAAAAGCCGGGGGGTGGAGGATTTACCCCAGTCAGGGATCGCGCATAGTCAGGCCATCATGAATGTTGCTGTCAATGACAGGTTGTAACGAAGGGAGAAAGGCATGGCGAGCGTACAGCTACGAAATGTAACGAAAGCCTGGGGTGACGTGGTGGTATCGAAAGATATTAACCTCGATATCCATGACGGGGAGTTCGTGGTGTTTGTCGGACCGTCAGGCTGTGGTAAATCGACCTTGCTGCGTATGATCGCCGGGCTTGAAACCATCACCAGTGGCGACCTGTTTATCGGGGAAACCCGTATGAATGATATTCCGCCTGCCGAGCGCGGCGTGGGCATGGTATTCCAGTCTTATGCGCTCTATCCCCATCTCTCCGTTGCAGAAAACATGTCTTTCGGCCTCAAGCTGGCGGGCGCCAAAAAAGAGGTAATGAATCAACGCGTCAACCAGGTGGCGGAAGTGCTGCAACTGGCGCATCTGCTGGAACGTAAGCCAAAAGCGCTTTCCGGCGGGCAGCGTCAGCGCGTAGCGATTGGCCGCACGCTGGTGGCGGAGCCGCGTGTGTTTTTGCTGGATGAACCGCTCTCTAACCTGGATGCCGCGCTACGCGTGCAGATGCGCATTGAAATTTCTCGCCTGCATAAACGTCTGGGCCGCACGATGATTTACGTCACCCACGATCAGGTCGAGGCGATGACGCTGGCCGACAAAATCGTGGTGCTGGACGCCGGTCGCGTCGCGCAGGTCGGTAAGCCGCTGGAGCTGTACCACTATCCGGCGGACCGTTTTGTCGCGGGCTTCATCGGCTCGCCGAAGATGAACTTCCTGCCGGTGAAAGTGACCGCCACCGCGATTGAACAAGTCCAGGTCGAACTGCCGAATCGCCAGCAAATCTGGCTGCCGGTCGAAAGTCGCGGCGTGCAGGTCGGCGCCAATATGTCTTTAGGCATTCGGCCGGAACACCTGCTGCCGAGCGATATCGCCGATGTCACCCTGGAAGGCGAAGTCCAGGTGGTCGAGCAGTTAGGGCACGAAACACAAATTCATATCCAGATCCCCGCCATCCGTCAAAACCTGGTTTATCGCCAGAATGACGTGGTGTTGGTAGAAGAGGGCGCCACATTCGCTATCGGCCTGCCGCCAGAGCGCTGTCATCTGTTCCGCGAGGATGGCAGCGCATGTCGTCGTCTGCATCAAGAGCCGGGTGTTTAAGGCCTCCATAAAAAAACGAAACGCAAAACCATTCGCAGTTTTAGAAGGTGGCAGCGTTTAAAGAAAAGCAATGATCTCAGGAGATAGAATGATGATTACTCTGCGCAAACTCCCACTGGCGGTTGCTGTCGCAGCGGGCGTAATGTCCGCTCAGGCAATGGCTGTCGATTTCCACGGTTACGCCCGTTCCGGTATTGGCTGGACGGGAAGCGGCGGCGAACAACAGTGTTTCCAGGCAACGGGTGCCCAAAGTAAATACCGTCTTGGTAACGAATGTGAAACCTATGCGGAACTGAAACTGGGCCAGGAAGTGTGGAAAGAGGGCGATAAGAGCTTCTATTTCGACACCAACGTCGCCTATTCGGTTAATCAGCAGAACGACTGGGAATCGACCGATCCCGCCTTCCGCGAAGCGAACGTGCAGGGTAAAAACCTGATTGAATGGCTGCCGGGCTCTACCATCTGGGCCGGTAAGCGCTTCTATCAGCGTCATGACGTACACATGATCGACTTCTACTACTGGGATATTTCAGGTCCTGGCGCAGGTATCGAAAATATCGATCTGGGCTTCGGTAAGCTTTCACTGGCGGCGACCCGCTCTACTGAAGCGGGCGGCTCTTACACCTTCAGCAGCCAGAATATTTATGATGAAGTGAAAGATACCGCTAACGACGTCTTTGACGTACGTCTAGCTGGTCTGCAAACGAACCCGGACGGCGTACTGGAGCTGGGCGTTGATTACGGTCGCGCCAATACGACCGATGGTTATAAGCTGGCGGATGGGGCATCGAAAGACGGCTGGATGTTCACCGCCGAACATACGCAAAGCATGTTGAAAGGCTATAACAAGTTTGTCGTGCAATATGCCACCGATGCCATGACCACGCAGGGTAAAGGCCAGGCGCGCGGTTCCGACGGTTCTTCATCTTTCACTGAAGAATTACCTGATGGAACCAAAATTAATTATGCCAATAAGGTCATCAATAATAATGGCGATATGTGGCGTATTTTGGATCATGGCGCCATCTCGCTTGGTGATAAATGGGATTTGATGTACGTCGGTATGTACCAGAATATCGATTGGGATAATAACCTGGGTACTGAGTGGTGGACCGTGGGCGTACGTCCAATGTACAAGTGGACGCCAATCATGAGTACCCTGCTGGAAGTCGGCTACGACAACGTGAAATCTCAGCAGACCGGCGATCGTAACAATCAATATAAAATCACCCTGGCGCAACAGTGGCAGGCGGGCGACAGCATCTGGTCGCGTCCGGCTATCCGTATTTTCGCCACCTACGCAAAATGGGATGAGAAGTGGGGCTATATCAAAGACGGCGATAACATTTCCCGTTATGCCGCAGCGACTAACTCCGGCATTTCCACCAACAGCCGTGGCGATAGCGATGAGTGGACCTTCGGCGCCCAGATGGAAATCTGGTGGTAATACGATGGTCATCTGACGTAACGAGGGGCGCAAGCCCCTCTGAAACATCAGGTCTGATGATGCTTGTAAGCCGAATAAGGCGCCAGCCGCCATTCGGCGATATGTTTGGGTTGGCGCGCTATTGCCTGGCTACCGCTGAACCCGCCTTATTGAGGTGAGAATAATGAAAATGAAGAAAAGTCTCGTCGCCCTCTGTTTAACCGCAGGGCTGTTCGCCAGCGTGCCGGGTATCAGCCTGGCGGAAGTGAACTATGTACCGCAAAATACCAGCGCCGCGCCCGCTATTCCTGCTGCTGCGCTACAGCAATTAACCTGGACGCCTGTAGATCAGTCAAAAACGCAGTCTACCCAACTGGCGACTGGCGGCCAGCGCCTTGACGTCGCCGGCATTACCGGCCCGGTCGCCGCTTATAGCGTTCCGGCGAATATCGGCGAGCTGACATTAACTCTGACCAGCGAGGTCAATAAGCAAGCCAGCGTTTTTGCGCCAAACGTGTTGATTCTTGACCAAAATATGACACCTTCGGCGTTCTTCCCCAGCAGTTACTTTACTTATCAGCAGCCGGGCGTCATGAGCGCAGACCGGCTGGAAGGCGTGATGCGCCTGACGCCTGCGTTGGGGCAGCAGAAACTCTATGTTCTGGTGTTTACGACCGAAAAAGATCTTCAGCAAACCACTACGCTGCTCGATCCGGCAAAAGCCTATGCCAAAGGCGTCGGTAACTCTATCCCGGATATTCCCGATCCAGTTGCTCGCCATACCACTGACGGCGTGGTGAAACTGAAGGTAAAAACCAACAGCAGCTCCAGCGTATTGGTCGGGCCGTTGTTTGGCTCGTCCGGTACCGGGCCGGTAACGGTAGGCAATACCGCCGCGCCGGTCGCTGCGCCAGCGCCAGTCGCGCCGAAGAAAAGCGAACCGATGTTGAACGATACGGAAAGCTACTTTAATAAAGCGATTAAGGATGCCGTAGCGAAAGGCGACGTCGATAAAGCGCTGAAACTGCTTGATGAGGCCGAACGTCTGGGATCGACATCTGCCCGTTCCACCTTTATCAGCAGTGTAAAAGGCAAGGGGTAATTGTTTCCCCACAGTGCTGATTTTGCAGCAACTGGTGCGTCTCCTGGCGCACCTTTTTTTGTCATTTCATGCGAATTGTTATTTTTTTGTTGCGCAACAGATCACTTAATTGTGATTGCGCCCCCCGTAATGTCTTTTCTGAGATACAATGACTTTAGGTTATGAATCGGAGAGTAAGGCATGTCACACCCTGCGTTAACGCGACTGCGTGCGCTGCGCTATTTTGATGCGATGCCTGCGCTTGAACCCCATTTGCTGGACTGGCTGTTGCTGGAAGATTCTATGACTAAACGTTTTGAGCAGCAGGGAAAGCGGGTAAGCGTGACGCTGATTCGGGAAGCGTTTGTCGGCCAAAGTGAGGTCGAGGAAGCATCAGGTTTACTGCCATCAGAATCCCGCTACTGGTTACGTGAGATACTGCTTTGCGCTGACGGCGAGCCCTGGCTTGCCGGACGTACCGTGGTACCGGAATCCACGCTGTGCGGACCTGAACAGGTCTTACAACATCTGGGTAAAACCCCGCTTGGACGTTATCTATTTACATCATCGACACTGACCCGCGATTTTATTGAAATTGGACGCGATGCAACGCTGTGGGGGCGCCGCTCTCGACTGCGGTTGAGCGGAAAACCGCTGTTGCTTACCGAGCTTTTTTTACCTGCATCGCCGCTGTACTGAGAGGAAGATAAAGATGGAGTGGAGTCTGACGCAGAGTAAGCTGCTGGCGTTTCACCGTTTGATGCGTACAGATAAGCCTATTGGCGCGTTGCTGCTGCTCTGGCCGACGCTTTGGGCGCTATGGGTGGCGACGCCGGGTATGCCTCAGCTGTGGATTTTGGCAGTTTTTGTCGCTGGCGTGTGGTTAATGCGCGCGGCGGGCTGCGTGGTGAATGATTATGCCGATCGTAAATTTGACGGACATGTAAAACGTACGGTCAACCGACCTTTACCCAGCGGCGCCGTGACAGAGAAAGAAGCGCGCAACCTGTTTGTGGTGCTGGTGCTGCTGGCGTTTCTGTTGGTGCTGACGCTGAACGCCATGACGATTCTGCTTTCCGTAGCGGCGCTGGCGTTGGCCTGGGTTTATCCCTTTATGAAACGCTACACCCACCTGCCGCAGGTCGTGCTGGGGGCCGCTTTCGGCTGGTCAATCCCCATGGCGTTCGCCGCGGTGAGCGAATCCCTGCCGTTGAGCTGCTGGCTGATGTTCCTCGCCAATATTCTCTGGGCGGTGGCTTACGATACGCAATATGCGATGGTCGACAGAGATGATGATATCAAGATAGGCATTAAATCGACGGCGATCCTGTTTGGTCGTTATGACACATTGATTATCGGGATTCTGCAGCTTGGCGTCATGGCGTTAATGGCGCTGATCGGCTGGTTGAATGGTCTGGGAGGGGGATATTACTGGGCTGTGCTGGTGGCGGGCGCGCTGTTTGTCTACCAGCAAAAACTGATTGCGAACCGTGAGCGTGAAGCCTGCTTTAAAGCCTTTATGAACAATAACTACGTTGGCCTGGTGCTATTTTTAGGGCTGGCGATGAGTTACTGGCACTTCTGATGTCATGCCGGGCGGACCCGGCCTACAAAGCCAAAATATTCAATACGTCATATCAGTTGCCCGATAAGCTTACGCCATCGGGCATTTCAGGCACGGGCTTACTCGCCCTGCGTCGCGCTTTCAATCGTCAGACGGACATCAGAGGTAATCAGATCGGCAAGTATCTGATATATCTTCATCGTTTCTGCCGGTTCGGCATCGCCCGTATCACTGATATAACCCTCATCCCGTAGCGTCAACACGAGTGAACTGAACACCGCTTTGTCGAAAAACTCCGGCGCGTTAATACCGTGCAGGACAGACAGACGTTGCGCCACGGTACGGCTTTCTTTCTCCAGCGTACTGCGGTTGATGGACGGATTGGCGCTCAACAGCCAGAACGTAATGGCATAACGCTGTAGCGTTTCGCGCGCGCCTGCCGCCAGCAGCTGCAGCGTACGGGAATGCGTCGGGTTGATATGCAGTTCATCATCCTGCAGGGTAATTAGCCCCTGACGCTGCATTTCACTGGCCAGAGCGTCAATGACCGAGGCTAACTCCTCGCGCTCCCAGCGCAGGAACAGCTCCGCTTTTAACATCGGATAGAGCGCTTCAACATGCTGCTGCAACGCATCACGCGAAATGCGACGATGCTGGGTGATAATCGCCGCCATCAGCGAAGGCATAATCAACATATGCGCGATATTATTACGATAATAGGTCATCAACACCGCCTGCTCGCGCGGCAGGATGATGATATCGCCAATGGTGTCTTTCTCGACCTCAAACTTATTCATCTGCAGCGCGTGAGCGATGAGCTCGCCAGCGCTGGCGGCAGGAACGGTTGAGTCTGTGGAATAAGGGACATTGCGCATCAGATCGAGATAGCAATCAAGCTGCTCGGTGAGCTGCTCGCGGGTGAGCGAGCGCTGACGCGACGCTAACAGCGCGGTACAACACAGGTTCATCGCGTTTGCCGCGCCAGCGTTGTTAATACGCACCATCAGATCGGCGGCGATACTATTTACCGTCGGCGTCAGCCAGGCTGGGCGTATGGCCTCTATAGGGTCGATAGATTCGCGCCACTCCGGCACATGCTGGTTCAGGTACGTCATGAGCGGCATCGGTTCGCCAAAGTTAACGTAGCCCTGACCCAGATTGCGCAGCTTGCTCAAGCCTTTCAGCATCTGCGGCAGGCTCTCTTTCTCTTTTGTCGCGCCGCGCAGCTCTTTCGCATAGGTGCCCACTTCCATGACGTGCTCATAGCCGATGTAAATAGGCACTAACGTAATTGGACGGGTACCGCCGCGCAGCATCGCCTGGATAGTCATCGACAGGGTGCCGGTTTTCGGGTCTAACAAACGTCCGGTACGCGAACGTCCTCCTTCAACAAAATACTCAACCGAGTAGCCGCGGCTGAACAGCTCGCCCAGGTATTCGCGAAAGACGGTGGAGTAGAGTTTATTCCCCTTAAAGGTGCGACGAATAAAGAACGCGCCCAGACGACGGAAAATTGGGCCAGCGGGCCAGAAATTAAGGTTAATACCGGCGGCAATGTGCGGCGGAACCAGCCCCTGATGGTACAGCACATAAGAAAGGAGCAAGTAGTCCATATGGCTGCGGTGACAGGGCACATAGACGATTTCATGCCCGTCGTGCGCCAGTTGGCGTACGCGCTCGGCGTTATGCACGTTAATCCCCTGGTAAAGTCGGTTCCAGGTAAACCCCAAAATCCTGTCGGTCAAACGAATCATCTCGTAAGAGAAGTTCGCCGCGATCTCTTCCATCAGCGCAATGGCGTTTTGCTGCGCTTTTTCATGAGAGATTTTCTTACTGCGCGCTTCGTCTTCTACCGCGCGGGCGATCGCTTTCGAGGCCAGCAGTTTGTTAAACAGATCCTGACGGGCGGGCAGGCGTGGGCCAACCGCCGCCAGGCGCTGGCGAGCAAAGTGCATACGCGCCACGCGAGCCAGCTTCTGCGCGATGATTTTATCGGTGCCGTGTTCATCAGCCATGCGACGCAATGAGACGGACGGCGAGAATCGGACAAAGCTATCGCGACCCAGCCAGGAGATGGCAAAGAATTTCTGTACGCCGTTCAGCATACGTAAAGGCGGGTTATCTTCTCCCTTTTCACGACCCGGCGCGCGGCCAAACATCACGGAAACGGGCACCATCTGAACGTCCAAAGCCGGATTACTCCGATGCAGATCGAGATAATCGTGAAAAAGTTTCACCGACTCTTCTTTTGGCGTGTAATAGGTAAAGACACGCGGTCCGCCGTGAATAAATACATAGCGTGGCAGTAGCGCGCCGTCGATCTCCAGCGGCTCCAGCGGATCCGGGAGATCGTGCGCCAGACATTGCGCCCGCAGCGTCAGTAAGTCCGCTTTTGAGTTGTATGGCAAGACATACATAATGGGGCGAGAAGTATCGAGCCCCAATTCCTGGGCGGGTTCCGCCGGAATAGACTTGCTTTTTACCAGTATGCTTAATGGTAAATTCAGTAATTTGTAGTAAATTCGTGGCCAGCCGGACATAAACGATGTAAAGCCTCTGGTTAATAATGCAAATGCGGTGCAAGGATATCAGAAAGTTTAGCGAATTTCTGTTGTATCCCGTCATACTTCGCGCTGCGTTACGGCAGTCCGAATCGTGCAGGGCAACCGTATAATGTCATTGACGTTAATAATGTAAAAAGGTTCTTTTGATGGCCAATAATACCACTGGATTCACCAGAATTATCAAAGCGGCAGGATATTCCTGGAAAGGATTTCGCGCCGCATGGACTCACGAAGCGGCGTTTCGCCAGGAAAGTATCGCGGTATTGCTGGGCGTCATCATCGCCTGCTGGCTGGATGTGGATGCGATTACCCGTGTGTTATTGATAGGTTCCGTTTTACTTATCATGATTGTTGAAATCCTCAACAGCGCTATTGAAGCGGTCGTGGACCGCATCGGTTCTGAATACCATGAGCTTTCCGGCCGTGCGAAAGATATGGGATCGGCTGCGGTGCTACTGTCTATTTTCGTTGCCCTGATGACCTGGGGCATCCTGTTATGGTCACATTTTCGATAAAGGTTCCAAATTTTATAAATCTCTTGTTTTTTGCGCCGTTTGTGGTTCCAAAATCACCTTTAACTGTATATACTCACAGCATGATTGTATATACACCTAGGGGGCGGAATGAAAGCGTTAACGGCCAGGCAACAAGAGGTGTTTGATCTCATCCGGGATCACATCAGCCAGACAGGTATGCCACCGACGCGTGCGGAAATCGCGCAGCGTTTGGGGTTCCGTTCCCCAAACGCGGCGGAAGAACACCTTAAAGCGCTGGCGCGCAAAGGGGTGCTTGAAATCGTTTCCGGCGCATCGCGAGGTATCCGTCTGTTACAGGAAGAAGAGGACGGATTACCGCTTGTTGGGCGTGTCGCGGCGGGTGAACCGCTTCTGGCGCAGCAGCATATTGAAGGCCATTACCAGGTCGATCCTTCACTGTTCAAACCCAGCGCCGATTTCCTGCTGCGCGTGAGCGGTATGTCGATGAAAGACATCGGTATTATGGATGGGGATTTGCTGGCGGTACATAAAACGCAGGACGTCCGTAATGGCCAGGTGGTTGTCGCTCGCATTGACGATGAAGTGACAGTAAAACGCCTGAAAAAGCAGGGCAATAAAGTGGAGCTGCTGCCGGAAAACAGCGAGTTTACACCGATAGTGGTGGATCTGCGCGAACAAAGCTTTACGATTGAAGGGTTGGCGGTAGGCGTCATTCGCAACGGGGAATGGTTGTAATCTCTTTTTAATCTCCTTGTAAGCCGTCATCCGGCAATCGTGCAGCCTGATGGCGCTGCGCTTATCAGGCCTACGGGAATGCAGTTCCTGAGATGATTAATTTGTAGGCCGGATAAGGCGTTACGTCGCCATCCGGCAATGCGCTCGTTTCGTTTAACTCCTTGTCAGGCTTTTCTCCATGCCGCTTTTTACCTCCTCTGATAAAGCTCTCTGGCGTCTCGCGCTGCCGATGATTTTTTCTAACATCACCGTCCCCTTACTGGGGCTGGTCGATACGGCGGTGATTGGTCATCTGGACAGCCCGGTTTTCCTGGGCGGCGTGGCGGTGGGCGCGACTGCCACCAGCTTTCTTTTCATGCTGCTGCTATTTCTACGTATGAGCACCACCGGCCTAACGGCGCAGGCATTTGGCGCCAAAAATCCGCAGGCGTTAGCCCGGGCGCTCATTCAACCGTTATTGCTGGCGCTGGGCGCAGGCGTGATGATTGTGCTATTTCGCACGCCGCTTATCGAGCTGGCTTTACATATTGTCGGCGGGAACGACGCTGTCCTGGTGCAGGCGAGACGCTTCCTTGAAATTCGTTGGCTAAGCGCTCCCGCGTCACTGGCGAATCTGGTGCTGCTCGGTTGGCTGTTAGGCGTTCAGTATGCGCGGGCGCCGGTTATCTTGTTGGTCGTGGGCAATATCCTCAACATCGCGCTCGACCTGTGGCTGGTGATGGGGCTTCATATGAACGTGCAGGGCGCCGCCCTGGCGACGGTCATCGCAGAATATGCCACGTTACTGATCGGCTTTATGATGGTACGTAAAGTTCTCCATCTCCGCGGTGTGTCGCTGGATATGCTAAAACAGGCCTGGCGCGGCAACGTGCGCCGCCTTTTGGCGCTCAATCGCGATATCATGCTGCGCTCATTGCTCCTTCAGCTTTGTTTTGGCGCAATCACGGTGTCAGGCGCGCGGCTGGGCAGCGATATTATCGCGGTAAATGCAGTCCTGATGACCTTACTCACCTTTACGGCCTATGCGCTGGACGGTTTTGCTTATACGGTGGAGGCGCACTCCGGTCAGGCTTACGGCGCGCGTGACGGTAGCAAGCTACTGGACGTCTGGCGAGCGGCGTGTCGTCAGTCAGGAATTGTGGCCTTGTTGTTTTCCACAGTCTATGCCCTGGCAGGCGAACATATTGTCGCGTTACTGACCTCATTGCCGCAAATACAGCTACTGGCGGATCGGTATCTTATCTGGCAGGTGGTATTACCGCTGGTGGGCGTATGGTGCTATCTGCTCGATGGTATGTTTATTGGCGCGACGCGCGCTGCCGAAATGCGCAATAGCATGGCAGTCGCCGCGGGAGGATTCGCGCTGACGCTCTTCGCCCTGCCGGTATTAGGAAATCATGGTTTATGGCTGGCATTAACCGTATTTCTGGCGCTTCGCGGTCTGTCGTTGAGCCTTATCTGGCGTCGTCACTGGCGCGAGGGTACATGGTTTGCCAGATCGTGACGGTTAAAAATTCTGAATATAAAACCGAAGGCCGAATTCCTGCCTACAATTATTATCACGTCCAGCAGAAATTGCAGAGCATTTGGGCGAATAACACCTGCTATTCCTAACCGAATGATGAGGACAAGATGATGAATAAAGACGAAGCCGGCGGTAACTGGAAACAGTTTAAAGGTAAAATGAAAGAACAATGGGGCAAACTGACCGATGACGATATGACCGTTATCGAAGGTAAACGCGACCAACTGGTAGGTAAAATCCAGGAGCGTTACGGTTACCAGAAAGATCAGGCGGAAAAAGAGGTTGTTGACTGGGAAACCCGTAACAACTATCGCTGGTAATATGTTTTCCCCTACCAGGAGTACATGGATGTGCTTCCCACTGTTTGCTTATGAATGCGGGCGTGCCCCTCTCTCATTGCCGCCCGTTTTCCGTTCAGGCTAACGCGGTTTTTTCTTCACCAGCACCGAGTGATCGTGACCACAGTCGCCCGGATGGCGACACGCTTCCACTTCTACGCACGCAGGGCACAGACCGTGCGCCTCAATAACGTTATGTCGTAGCGCAAAGCCCATTTTAGCCGCCAGCGTATGCATGATGTCTTCCACGCCCTCGGCACACTCTTCCTTCACCACGCCGCAACGATCGCAGATAAACATGGCCGAGCTGTGCGTCGGCTGGTCGAACAGGTGGCAAACCACATAACTATTGGTGGATTCCACTTTATGGACAAAACCCTGTTCGAGCAAAAAATCCAGCGCGCGGTAAATGGTGGGCGGTTTGGCCTGTGGTTCCGTTTCGCGCAGCAAATCGAGCAAATCGTATGCGCTGATGGCACCCTGTTGCAGACTCATCAGGCGCAGCACTTCGAGGCGCTGAGGCGTCAGGCGCACGTTGCGCTGCGCGCAGAGTTTTTCAGCTTGCGCCAGTAACTCTTGCGTTGTGGTCTTTTCCATGTAGCACCTCGAATGGCATGAAAGTCTAATCCGTTACTTTACCACGAGCTGCTTAAAACTCTGAAATTACCCCGCGACAATATATCGCCTGCTAAGCTTTTCCGCGCCAGTATTCTCATCTATACATAATGAGGGTCGATATTATAACAACAGGATTTAACATCACTATTTCACAGCAATAGTTCGCCTCTGTCCGGTAAAGCGTGGCGGAGGGATTACTTCACCTGATAATAAGATGGGCTAACTGTGAACAAAAACGTCAAACTTTCACTGATTGCTATCTCGGTCTCGCTTTTTATGGCAAAGCAGGCGAGCGCCGCCAATACCTGGACGGAAGCGCGTAATGACGCAATGGGCGGGACGGGCGTTGCGTCCGCGAATTATGGCAGCGGAGTACTATTAAATCCGGCGTTACTGGCAAAAGCCAAACCGGAAGACAATATCACTGTTGTCCTTCCTGCGGTCGGCGTCCAGATTACGGATAAAGACAATCTCCAGGATGAAATTGACGATATCAGCGATAAAGTGGATTACTACGATGAGGTCGTCGATAACCTTACGCTGGGGCAAATTCTGCTCAATCCGCGAGGCGTGCTGAATCAATTTCAGGGCGCCGCGCGCGACCTGGCCGATGAGCTGGAATATCTCAACGGAAAAACCGCCCGCGCCAATGCCGGCGCCGGGTTGGCGGTAAGTATTCCAGGACAAACCCTTTCCGTGGCGTTTATCGCCAAAGGTTATGCGCATGGGCGCGTGAGTTCGTCCATTGATCAGAATGATATTCAGTATCTGCGCGATATCCAGCATGATGAACGTGTCGCGATTCGTGAAGCAGGACGCGCTGCTTTGCTGGGGTCTGACGAAATTACAAAGCATTTAAACTCTACCGCGTCGGGGCGGGTAGCGATTGTATCTGACTACGGTATTGCGCTGGCGAAGCAGTTTGTGGTGGGCGAGGTGCCTGTTTCCATTGGCGTTACGCCAAAACTGCAAAAAACCTGGCTCTATAACTACACCACCTCAATTTATAACTACGACAGTAGCGACTGGAATAGCAGCCGTTATCGCAATGACGATACGGGTTTTAACATTGATGCGGGGCTTGCTGCCGATATCGGTGAAAACTGGACGCTGGGGGTGAGCGGACAAAATCTGGTATCTCGCGATATCGATACGAAAGATATTTACATCACTAATGGTATGACGGGAGAAACCACCAACTACAAAGATACATACCAAATCCGCCCCCTGGTTACCGCGGGCGTCGCATGGCATAACGATTTGCTGACCGTAAGCGCCGATGGCGATCTGACGGAAACGAAAGGCTTTAAGAGCGAAGACAATTCACAGTACGTTGGCGTCGGCGCTGAAGTTCGACCGTTATCATGGCTGGCGGTGCGCGCAGGGTATCGTGCGGATGTGAAAAATAACGATAGCAATGTGGTTACCGGCGGTCTTGGCTTTGCGCCCTTTAACCGTGTGCATCTCGATTTAATGGGACTGTACGGCGAAGATGAAACCTGGGGGGCAGGCGCGCAGCTTACGATGACATTCTGAGGTGCTTTCACCGGAGGCGCTACGCCTCCGGTTTAGCGTTATGCTATAGTAACGCCCCTTTTTTAACCGGATGCTTATTTATTCGCCATGCAGCCTGAAACCCAGTCCTCCGCTTTCCCTGCTTATCGCTTCTCCATCGCGCCTATGCTCGACTGGACGGACAGACATTGCCGCTATTTCCTGCGTTTGCTGTCTTGCCAGACGCTGCTCTACACCGAAATGGTGACCACGGGCGCGATTATTCACGGTAAGGGTGACTATCTGGCTTATAGCGAAGAAGAGCATCCGGTCGCTCTACAGCTTGGTGGAAGCGATCCGGCTCAGCTTGCGCATTGTGCAAAGCTGGCGGAAGCGCGTGGCTACGATGAAATTAACCTCAACGTGGGGTGCCCTTCCGATCGCGTGCAAAACGGTATGTTTGGCGCCTGTTTGATGGGCAATGCGCAACTGGTCGCCGATTGTGTTAAAGCCATGCGTGATGTCGTCTCGATTCCGGTGACGGTAAAAACCCGCATTGGTATTGACGATCAGGACAGCTATGCGTTTCTGTGTGATTTCATCAATACGGTTTCCGGTCAGGGCGAATGCGAGATGTTTATTATCCATGCGCGCAAAGCCTGGCTTTCTGGCTTAAGTCCGAAAGAAAATCGTGAGATCCCGCCGCTGGATTACCCGCGCGTATACCAGCTAAAGCGGGATTTTCCGCACCTGACCATGTCCATTAACGGCGGCATCAAATCGCTGGAAGAGGCGAAGGAGCACCTGCGCCATATGGATGGCGTCATGGTTGGCCGTGAAGCTTATCAGAATCCGGGTATACTGGCCGCGGTGGATCGGGAGATCTTTGGCGCCGATACCACCGATGCCGACCCGGTTGCGGTGGTTCGCGCGATGTATCCCTATATTGAGCGTGAATTGAGCCAGGGAGCGTATCTGGGGCATATCACTCGCCATATGCTGGGGTTGTTCCAGGGCATCCCCGGCGCGCGGCAGTGGCGTCGCTATCTGAGCGAAAACGCCCATAAAGCTGGCGCGGATGTTGCTGTACTGGAGCAGGCGCTAAAACTGGTGGCAGACAAGCGTTAAAAGTTCGCCAAAAATTAGTCAATCTCACCACGCTCTGTGCAGTCTTGCAGGGCGTTTTCTTTATATATCAAAAACATAAATATTGGCATGATTTTTGTAATAGCTTACCTGACCAAACCCGGTAAGCGCCGTGCCGCCGGGCAATGCCATCTTTATGGGGAGCGACTATGCTGGAACTACTTTTTGTGCTTGGCTTTTTTCTGATGTTAATGGTGACGGGCGTCTCCTTGCTGGGCATTCTGGCCGCGCTGGTTGTAGCGACTGCCGTCATGTTCCTGGGCGGAATGTTCGCCCTGATGATCAAGCTGTTACCGTGGCTACTGCTGGCGGTGGCTGTGGTGTGGGTGATCAAAGCAGTAAAAACGCCAAAAATCCCACAGTATCAGCGCAATAACCGTCGGTTTTACTAAGGTATTGAGCGGTTCGTCACAACCTGGAACTTTGCCCTCACAGGCAAATAGGAATCGATTATTAAATCTGTCATGATTGCGCAGGTAACGAATTCATCGCGCTGTACCCTACATACAGCCGAACAAAAAAAGAAAGGGCTTCCCGGGTGGAAGCCCAATTTCTTTGCAGAGCTATTACGGAGTCAGCAGGCTTGAGCCCTGTGTGGCCCGGCTTTCCAGCACCTCATGCGCGCGACGGGCATCTTTTAACGCATAGCATTGATTTTCAGCCACATCAACTTTAATCACGCCGCTGGCAATCAATGAGAACAATTCATTGCTGGCTTCGGTCAGTTCTTCACGCGTCGTAATATACCCCTGTAGTGAAGGTCGCGTGGCATACAGGGAACCTTTCTGATTCAGAATACCTAAATTCACGCCGGTGACGGGGCCGGACGCATTGCCGAAACTGACCATCAGTCCCCGACGTTGCAGGCAGTCCAGTGAGGCTTCCCAGGTATCTTTCCCCACGGAGTCATAGACCACGCGGACTTTTTTGCCGCCGGTGATCTCTTTTACCCGTTCGACAATGCTCTCTTCACGATAATTAATCACCTGCCAGGCGCCGGCGTCCAGCGCCCGCTGCGCTTTTTGCGCGCTACCGACGGTACCGATAAGCTTCGCGCCCAGCGCTTTCGCCCATTGGCAGGCGATCAGACCGACGCCGCCCGCAGCGGCATGAAACAGGAAGGGTTCGTCGGGTTTCACTTCATAGGTTTTGCGCAACAGGTAAAAAACGGTCAATCCCTTGAGAAAAGAGGCTGCCGCCTGTTCGAAGGAAATGGCGTCAGGTAAAATCGCGGCTTTATCTGCGGGGACGTTATGGACGGAACTGTAAGCGCCGAGCGTTGACTGCGCGTAGACGACGCGATCGCCCACGCGAATGTGCTCCACGCCGTTGCCGACTTTACTGACCACACCCGCAGCTTCGGTTCCCAGGCCCGCAGGCAACGACGGGGGCGGATAGAGTCCGCTACGGATATAGGTGTCGATGAAGTTGATACCAATGGCTTTGTTCTCAACCTGGATTTCGTGTTCCGCCGGTTCCGCTGGCGTAAACTCCACGGTCTGAAGCACTTCCGGACCACCATGCTTGTGAAATTCAATACGCGTTGCCATGCTTCCTCCAAAAGAAATGTGGTAATCTTTCGACCCAATCACTATCTCGGTAACTCCATTCACTATGGCAGGAAATAAACCCTTCAACAAACCACAGACTGATGCCCGCGACCGCGATCCGCAGGTTGCCGGGATAAAAGTGCCGCCGCACTCGATTGAAGCGGAACAGTCGGTGTTGGGCGGTTTAATGCTGGATAACGAGCGCTGGGACGATGTGGCCGAGCGCGTGGTGGCGGAAGATTTCTATACCCGCCCGCATCGCCATATCTTTACGGAGATGGGGCGCTTGCAGGAAAGCGGCAGTCCTATCGACCTGATTACGCTCGCGGAATCGCTGGAGCGGCAGGGCCAACTGGACAGCGTCGGCGGTTTCGCCTATCTGGCGGAGCTGTCTAAAAACACGCCAAGCGCGGCGAATATCAGTGCTTATGCGGACATTGTGCGCGAACGCGCCGTGGTCCGCGATATGATCGCGGTGGCGCATGAAATTGCGGACGCCGGTTACGATCCACAGGGGCGCAATAGCGACGAACTGCTGGATCTGGCGGAGTCGCGCGTCTTCCAGATCGCGGAAAACCGGGCCAACAAAGACGAAGGTCCGAAAAGCATCGACCAGATTCTCGACGCTACCGTGGCGCGTATTGAGCAGTTGTTCCAGCAACCGCACGATGGCGTTACAGGCGTGGATACCGGCTATCAGGATCTCAATAAAAAGACGGCAGGGTTACAGCGTTCGGATTTGATTATCGTCGCGGCGCGCCCCTCCATGGGTAAAACCACTTTTGCGATGAACCTCTGCGAAAACGCGGCGATGTTGCAGGATAAACCGGTACTGATCTTTAGTCTGGAGATGCCCGGCGAACAGATCATGATGCGTATGCTGGCCTCGCTGTCCCGCGTCGATCAGACACGTATTCGTACCGGTCAACTCGATGATGAAGACTGGGCGCGAATCTCCGGCACGATGGGCATTCTGCTGGAGAAACGCAATATGTATATTGACGACTCCTCAGGTCTTACGCCGACAGAAGTCCGTTCGCGCGCGCGGCGTATTTTCCGCGAACATGGCGGGTTAAGTCTGATTATGATCGACTACCTGCAATTGATGCGCGTGCCGTCGCTTTCTGATAACCGTACTCTGGAAATCGCCGAAATTTCTCGCTCGTTGAAAGCGCTGGCGAAGGAACTCCAGGTGCCGGTCGTGGCGCTATCGCAGCTTAACCGCTCTCTGGAACAACGCGCAGATAAACGTCCGGTGAACTCCGACCTGCGTGAATCCGGCTCTATTGAACAGGATGCCGACTTAATTATGTTTATCTACCGTGATGAGGTTTATCACGAGAACAGCGACTTAAAAGGCATTGCTGAAATTATTATTGGTAAGCAACGTAACGGTCCTATCGGTACGGTTCGTCTGACGTTCAATGGTCAGTGGTCGCGCTTCGATAACTATGCGGGACCGCAATACGATGATGAGTAACTCTCCGTCATTCTGTTAACAAGGAATTCAAATGCAAGCGGCAACAGTCGTCATTAACCGCCGCGCTCTGCGACACAACCTGCAACGTCTGCGTGAACTGGCGCCTGCCAGTAAGCTGGTTGCGGTGGTGAAAGCGAACGCTTATGGACACGGTCTTCTGGAGACCGCGCGAACGCTCCCTGATGCTGACGCTTTTGGCGTGGCGCGTCTTGAAGAGGCTCTACGTCTGCGAGCGGGCGGGATCACGCAGCCTATCCTGCTGCTGGAGGGTTTTTTCGACGCCGCCGATCTGCCGACCATTTCCGCGCAATGTCTGCATACCGCCGTACATAATCAAGAGCAGCTTGCCGCCCTGGAGGCGGTGGAGCTGGCGGAGCCGGTAACGGTCTGGATGAAACTGGATACCGGTATGCATCGTCTCGGCGTGCGTCCCGAAGAGGCGGAAGCGTTCTACCAGCGTCTGACGCACTGTAAAAATGTACGCCAGCCGGTGAATATCGTCAGCCATTTTGCCCGTGCGGATGAGCCGGAATGCGGCGCTACCGAACATCAGCTCGACATTTTTAGTGCCTTCTGTCAGGGTAAACCCGGGCAGCGCTCTATTGCCGCGTCTGGCGGTATCCTGCTGTGGCCGCAGTCTCACTTTGACTGGGCGCGTCCGGGCATTATTTTGTATGGCGTATCGCCGCTGGAGCACAAACCCTGGGGGCCGGATTTTGGTTTTCAGCCGGTGATGTCCTTAACCTCCAGTTTGATCGCGGTGCGTGACCACAAAGCGGGCGAACCGGTGGGCTACGGCGGGACATGGGTGAGTGAGCGCGACACGCGCCTGGGCGTGGTGGCGATGGGTTATGGCGATGGCTACCCACGAGCGGCGCCTTCCGGTACGCCAGTACTGGTCAATGGTCGTGAAGTTCCGATTGTCGGGCGGGTGGCGATGGATATGATTTGCGTGGATTTGGGGCCAAACGCGCAGGATAACGCGGGCGATCCGGTGGTCTTATGGGGTGAAGGTCTGCCGGTTGAACGTATCGCTGAAATGACAAAAGTAAGTGCTTACGAACTTATCACGCGCCTGACCTCAAGGGTGGCGATGAAGTATATTGATTAAATACGCGGCGGGCCGGGTGGCGCTTGCGCTTATCCGGCTTGTATCGCGCATTGGCTGTAGGCCGGATAAGACGTTCACGCCGCCATCCGGTAATATGCGCATTCACCATAACATCCTCTCGATCTTCTCGTCCTTCCGGTTTATTGTGTTATTTCCTGCCATCTGTAAACCTGGAGAACCATCGCGTGTTTCAAAAAGTTGACGCCTATGCCGGCGATCCGATTCTTTCACTGATGGAGCGTTTTAAAGACGACTCCCGTCACGACAAAGTAAATCTGAGCATTGGCCTGTATTACAACGAAGACGGGATTATCCCACAGCTTAAAACGGTGGCCGAAGCCGAAGCCCGGCTTAACGCGCAGCCGCATGGCGCTTCGCTGTACCTGCCGATGGAGGGACTCAATACTTATCGCCATACTATCGCGCCTTTGCTCTTTGGCGCCGATCACCCGGTTCTTCAGCAACAGCGCGTGGCTACTATCCAGACATTAGGCGGTTCCGGCGCGCTGAAAGTGGGCGCGGATTTCCTGAAGCGTTATTTCCCCGACGCAGGCGTATGGGTGAGCGACCCCACCTGGGAAAACCATATTGCGATATTTGCCGGGGCAGGATTCGAAGTGAGTACTTCCCCCTGGTATGACGACGCGACTAACGGCATCCGTTTTAACGATCTGCTGGCCACGCTGAATACGTTACCTGCGCGCAGTATCGTGCTGCTGCACCCCTGTTGTCACAACCCGACCGGGGCGGATTTAACGCCTTCGCAATGGGATGCGGTGATTGAAATAGTGAAAGCGCGCGATCTGATTCCATTCCTTGATATTGCCTATCAGGGGTTTGGCGCAGGCATGGACGAGGATGTTTACGCTATTCGCGCCATTGCCAGCGCCGGGTTACCTGCGTTAGTCAGTAATTCTTTTTCGAAGATTTTCTCGCTGTACGGCGAGCGCGTCGGCGGCCTGTCCGTGGTGTGTGAAGATGCTGAAATCGCCGCGCGGGTTCTGGGACAGCTAAAAGCGACGGTGCGCCGAATTTACTCCAGTCCGCCGTGTTTCGGCGCTCAGGTGGTCGCTACGGTCCTGGGCGATGAGGCGTTAAAAGCGGGCTGGCTGGCGGAAGTCGACGCGATGCGTAACCGCATTATATCGATGCGCCAGACGCTGGTGAAGGAGCTGAAGGCGGAGATGCCTGACCGCAACTTTGATTACTTGTTACAGCAGCGCGGTATGTTCAGCTATACCGGGTTAAGCGAGGAGCAGGTCGATCGGTTGCGCGATGAGTTTGGCGTTTACCTGATTGCCAGTGGCCGCATGTGTGTCGCCGGGCTTAATGCTTCAAATGTACACCGCGTGGCGAAGGCATTTGCCGCTGTCATGTAATATTCAGGCCGGACGGCGATAACAGTGCCTTCCGGCCTGACAATAGCTGTTGTGATCATCCTCTTTTTTCGTAACAAAACCGCAGATAATCCTTCCTTTTGACCGTTACTGGCGTTATGGTCAGGTAGTTTTTTGAGCAAAGACTCATCTTAATAATTATAATATTTTGAATTTTAAGGGAAAACTATGAAAAAAATAACCCTGGCGCTGAGTGCCGTCTGTTTGTTGTTTACGCTAAACCATTCCGCGAATGCGTTAGTATCTTCCCCTTCGACACTCAATCCGGGCACTAATGTTGCAAAACTCGCGGAACAAGCGCCTGTCCATTGGGTCTCTGTCGCCCAGATTGAAAACAGCCTCACCGGACGCCCGCCGATGGCGGTCGGCTTTGATATTGACGACACCGTGTTATTTTCCAGCCCCGGATTCTGGCGCGGAAAGAAAACCTACTCCCCGGACAGCGACGATTATCTGAAAAATCCGGCCTTTTGGGAAAAAATGAACAACGGCTGGGATGAGTTCAGTATTCCAAAAGAAGTGGCCCGACAGCTCATTGATATGCATGTTCGCCGTGGCGACAGTATTTACTTTGTCACTGGTCGTAGTCAGACGAAAACGGAAACCGTGTCGAAAACACTGGCGGATAACTTCCATATTCCGGCGGCGAATATGAATCCGGTGATTTTCGCCGGCGATAAACCGGAACAAAATACGAAAGTACAGTGGCTGCAGGAGAAGAACATGCGTATCTTCTACGGCGATTCGGATAACGATATTACCGCAGCTCGTGATTGTGGTATCCGCGGTATTCGCATCCTGCGCGCGGCTAACTCCACCTACAAACCGCTGCCGCAGGCAGGAGCGTTTGGCGAGGAAGTCATTGTCAACTCGGAGTACTAAAAATCAGGAGAGCGTCAGGCTCTCCTTTTTTGCATGATTTTTGCACAAACTTGCCCCGCTGGCTTTTACCTTTTCCAGACTTGCTGCACACTATTCAGGAGACGTTTGTTTTTAGGAAGGAGCAGCCTATGTGGTATCAGCGCACCATTACACTGAGCGAGAAGCCGCGCGGGTTTCATCTGATAACAGATGAAATTATCGATAAATTGTCTGGCTTACCGCCTGTCGAAACGGGTTTGCTGCATCTGTTGTTGCTACATACCTCGGCCTCGCTGACGTTAAACGAAAACTGCGATCCTACCGTGCGCGCTGACATGGAGCGCCATTTCCTGAAAACCGTTCCCGATAATGCGGCGTATGAACATGACTACGAAGGCGCGGATGACATGCCTTCGCATATTAAGTCGTCAGTATTGGGCGTCTCGTTGCTGCTGCCTGTACGCCAGGGGCGTTTACAGTTAGGAACATGGCAAGGTATCTGGTTGGGAGAGCACCGTATTCACGGCGGTCCACGTAAAATCATCGCGACACTACAAGGGGAATGATAATGACCATTTCGGAATTACTGCAATACTGCATGGCAAAACCTGGCGCAGAGCAGAGCGTCCACAGCGACTGGAAAGCGACGCAAATTAAAGTGGAAGATGTACTTTTCGCGATGGTAAAAGAAGTTGAAGGACGCCCGGCAGCCTCTCTCAAAACCAGCCCGGAACTGGCAGAGTTGTTACGTCAGCAGCACAGCGATGTACGACCGAGTCGGCACCTTAATAAAGCGCACTGGAGCACGGTCTATCTGGACGGATCGCTGCCGGATTCACAACTCTATTATCTGGTCGATGCCTCTTATCAACAGGCGGTAAATGCGCTGCCGGAAGATAAACGCAAGCAGTTGCCGCAGTCCTGATTATAGCGTGCCGACCAACAACGCCAGGGCGATATCAATGAGGCGGATGACCGTAGACCGGATACGGCTGCCGAGGGCGATTTGCGCATTATTGGCGCGTAGCCTGGCGAGGTCCCGCTGTCCTTCCAGCAGAATAATCATATCGTCGTCGTCCAGCCAGCCGCGAGCATGTTCCTGAAGCGCGCGGGCGATAAACGCGGCGGACTCGCGGATACCGTCGTCGCTGTCTTCTCTTGCCTGCTTATACGTCTGGATAAACTCGGCCATCGTCGAGGAGGCTACAGGGTGTTCGGCCCGGGCGGTGGTCATCAGGTTATGTATTTCGTTAATAGACGCCATTTTCATCTCCCTGAGTGCAGCGGGCGCCCCAATGCAGACACTCGCCCTGTATGGCTAATTTCCAGACCTGATTATTTTGCTGTTGGTATCTCTCAGCCTGGATGTAAGTAAGTGGTTGCTTATGTTGCATAACCCGCGCATAAAGACGCAAATAGTGATTTTTCAGCAGCGCCAGATTTTCGAGTCGGTGTTTATCCCCACCTTGACAGGCGACCCGCTCAGCCTGAAAAAATGTCTGACGGATATCGCGGTCATCCTTGAGCAGTGTCTCTTTTTGCCACGGTATTCGCGCCGCGTCCTGCAGGAAGCGGGTTGAGCACGCTTGTAATAGCGTCAGTTGTTGAAAAGCCACGGCGCTAAAGCGGTCAGGCAGCGTACAGGCGGCTAAAAACAGGCACAGCAGTAGTGTGATTGCGTAGGGCAACTTCATGGTGTTTTCCATAACAGACCGTTTGCGCTATCACATGTCAGAGCGAGGCGGCACGCAAATCACAAATGCTCAACACGGATACAATGAGGTGGGATGAGGAAAAATGATGCCGCTTCCCGGCGAATCGGAAAGCGGCGTGAAGGTTATTTGAGCATAGGTTTAAGGAAGCGGGCAGTATGCGACGCCTCGCACTCCGCCACGGTTTCCGGCGTACCGGAGACGAGAATTTCGCCGCCGCCGCTGCCGCCTTCCGGGCCGAGGTCGACAATCCAGTCCGCCGTTTTAATGACGTCCAGGTTGTGTTCGATCACCACGATGGTGTTGCCCTGATCGCGCAACTGATGCAGAACGTCAAGCAACTGCTGAATATCGGCAAAGTGCAGGCCGGTGGTCGGCTCGTCGAGAATATACAGCGTCTGCCCGGTGCCGCGCTTCGACAGTTCGCGCGCCAGCTTCACGCGCTGGGCCTCGCCGCCGGAAAGCGTTGTCGCCGACTGACCAAGACGGATATAGGTCAGCCCCACGTCCATCAGCGTCTGCAGCTTACGCGCCAGCGCCGGAACCGCATCAAAGAACTCACGCGCTTCTTCAATGGTCATATCCAGTACTTCGTGGATGGTCTTGCCTTTGTACTTAATCTCCAGCGTTTCCCGGTTATAGCGCTTGCCTTTGCACTGGTCGCACGGCACGTAAATATCCGGCAGAAAGTGCATTTCGACTTTAATGACGCCATCGCCCTGGCACGCTTCGCAGCGACCGCCGCGCACGTTGAAGCTGAATCGCCCTGGCGTGTAGCCGCGCGAGCGAGACTCCGGCACGCCAGCAAAAAGCTCGCGAACCGGGGTAAAGACGCCCGTATAGGTCGCCGGGTTGGAACGCGGGGTGCGCCCGATTGGGCTCTGGTCGATATCGATCACTTTATCGAAATGTTCCAGCCCCTGAATATCCCGATACGGCGCCGGTTCGGCGATAGTCGCCCCGTTTAACTGACGCTGGGCGATGGGGAACAGCGTGTCGTTAATCAGCGTCGATTTACCGGAACCCGAGACGCCGGTGATACAGGTAAACAGCCCTACCGGTAGCGTAAGGGTCACATCTTTCAGGTTGTTGCCGCGCGCGCCGGTGAGTTTGAGCACTTTTTCTGGATTTGCCGGCACGCGTTGTTTCGGCACTTCAATTTTGCGTTTACCGCTCATGTACTGGCCGGTCAGCGATTCCGGTACCGCCATAATGGCTTCCAGCGGGCCTTCCGCCACCACCTCGCCGCCGTGAACGCCCGCGCCGGGGCCAATATCAATCACATGGTCGGCGGCGCGGATGGCGTCTTCATCGTGTTCCACCACAATCACGGTATTGCCAAGATTGCGCAGATGAATCAGCGTACCCAGCAGCCGTTCATTATCGCGCTGGTGCAGACCGATGGACGGTTCATCCAGCACATACATCACGCCGACTAACCCGGCGCCTATCTGGCTCGCTAGACGAATACGCTGGGCTTCGCCGCCGGAAAGCGTCTCTGCCGAGCGGGAGAGCGTGAGATAGTTCAGGCCGACGTTCACCAGAAACTTGAGGCGATCGCCGATCTCTTTTAGCACTTTTTCGGCGATTTTCGCCCGTTGCCCGGAAAGCTTGAGATTAGTGAAAAAATCCATCGCATGGCCAATGCTCATATCGGAAATAGCAGGCAGCGGCGTATTTTCCACAAATACATGGCGCGCTTCGCGATTCAGTCGCGTTCCTTCACAGCTGGCGCAGGGGCGATTACTGATGAATTTCGCCAGCTCTTCGCGCACCGCGCTGGATTCCGTCTCTTTATAACGGCGCTCCATATTATGCAGCACGCCTTCGAACGGATGGCGGCGCACGGAGGTATCGCCGCGATCGTTCATATATTTAAATTCGATGTTCTCTTTGCCGGAACCGTACAGCACGACTTTGTGTACGTTGGCGCTGAGGCTTGCCCACGGCGCATCCACGTCGAACTTATAGTGTTCCGCCAGCGACTTGAGCATTTGAAAGTAGTAAAAATTGCGACGATCCCAACCACGAATCGCGCCGCCTGCCAGCGACAGGTCGGGATTCTGGATCACGCGGTCCGGATCGAAATATTGCTGAACGCCGAGCCCGTCACAGGTCGGGCAGGCGCCTGCCGGGTTGTTGAACGAGAACAGACGCGGTTCCAGTTCGCGCATACTGTAGCCGCAAATCGGACAGGCAAAATTGGCGGAGAACAGAAGCTCCTCCGCTTTCTCATCGTCCATATCGGCAACAACCGCCGTGCCGCCGGATAATTCCAGCGCCGTTTCGAACGACTCCGCCAGGCGTTGGGAAAGATCGTTGCGAACTTTGAAGCGATCGATCACCACCTCAATGGTATGTTTCTTTTGTAGCTCCAGCTTCGGCGGATCGGAGAGATCGCAGACTTCGCCGTCAATACGGGCGCGAATGTAACCCTGGCTTGCCAGATTTTCCAGCGTTTTGGTGTGTTCGCCTTTACGCTCTTTAATAATCGGCGCGAGCAGCATCAGACGTTTGCCTTCCGGCTGTGACAGCACGTTATCGACCATCTGGCTAACGGTTTGCGCCGCCAGCGGCACGTCATGATCCGGACAACGCGGCTCGCCCACGCGGGCAAACAGCAGGCGCAGGTAGTCGTGGATCTCGGTAATAGTACCCACCGTAGAGCGCGGGTTGTGCGATGTCGATTTCTGTTCAATTGAGATCGCGGGCGATAGCCCCTCAATATGGTCGACATCCGGTTTTTCCATGAGCGACAAAAACTGCCGCGCGTAAGCGGAGAGCGATTCAACGTAACGACGCTGCCCTTCGGCATACAGAGTGTCGAAAGCCAGTGAGGATTTGCCTGAACCCGAAAGCCCGGTCACGACAATCAGTTTGTCGCGGGGGATGACGAGGTTAATATTTTTGAGATTATGGGTGCGGGCGCCCCGAACTTCGATCTTATCCATTCACCTTTCCCGGTAGAGACTCGGATGCCTGGTTTGTTTGAAGGACAAACGGCAGAAACGGCTAATTATGACACAATTTAACCTGTTTGAATATACAGTATTGGAATGCATCTTCAGCTAAAGTATGCAACAATATGAGGTTCGCGCGAGTGACCTGGAACCTGCATCGCAGCTATTAAAATGCTACGTGGAAATGGTACACTCACGCGTTTACACTATTTATGAAACGTATTCAGGAGACTCAATTATGGCCAGCAGAGGCGTAAACAAGGTGATTCTCGTTGGTAATCTGGGCCAGGACCCGGAAGTACGCTATATGCCGAGTGGCGGCGCTGTCGCCAACTTAACGCTGGCTACTTCTGAATCCTGGCGCGATAAGCAGACCGGCGAAATGAAAGAGCAGACTGAATGGCACCGGGTGGTGATGTTCGGCAAACTGGCGGAAGTGGCCGGCGAATATCTGCGTAAAGGTTCTCAGGTGTATATCGAAGGTCAATTGCGTACCCGCAAGTGGACCGATCAGAGTGGCCAGGAACGCTATACGACTGAAATTAACGTTCCGCAGATCGGCGGCGTGATGCAGATGCTGGGTGGTCGCCAGGGCGGCGGCGCGCCGGCAGGCGGTCAGCAGCAGGGGGGTTGGGGTCAGCCACAACAACCTCAGCAGCCGCAGGGCGGCAACCAGTTCAGCGGCGGCGCGCAGTCGCGTCCACAGCAATCCGCGCCAGCGCCGTCTAACGAACCGCCAATGGATTTTGACGACGACATTCCGTTCTGATTTTTGGTAAAAAAGTCAAAGCGTTATTTGCATTTTCGCTATAGCTCTCGTCTGCTGAAATGCCTGGTGTAAACCAGGCATTTTCTTACCTGGTATTATTGTCTTTGTATCCCTTTCAAAAAAGAGAAGCGCATATCTTACGGAAAAATGTCGCTTATCGCCTCTGGCCGACTCGCCTCGGCACATCATTATCCAGCCGAAGTTCATAAATGTACTGCAATAACCCGGATTGTCTTAAATATGAAAGAGAAATCTCATCTGCAAAATATATAATTTATAGCCATTTTTTGACAACAAAAAGATATTATAAAATAACGGTAGAGAATGGTCGGTATTATCAATAGTTAATTAAATGTTTGCTTTAGCTTGTGATGAGCTCAAATATGATATGTGTATCTTGCTTTATTTTTAATTGCTGAAGATAAAATTGTTACTTATAGCTGGCTTTATATAAAAAATGGTTTTATTTGTGTATTTTTTTACGCAATTCTGATTTTTTACTCCCCACTTATTATATTTTCAATGATTTAAGTTATATTGAAGTCCCTATGACCCTATGTTTTAATTGTGAAAATTCATTTTATCCTCTGGAGGCAAATTTATTAAATACGTATGGTTATAACGCGTATTAAAAAGAAATATGTCCTTAAAATGATTTAGAGTTTCAATGATTAGCTAACAAATCTATTTATCGGCGGGTGGTTTTAATTTGCTGATGACTATTTTTTATTTATGAGCTGAGAGCTTATGCGATACCTATTATTGGGGAAGATATAGTTAGTGCAATAATTGATGTCTACCTAATTAAAAAATGAAGAGTGTTTTTAATTAAAGCACTCATCTTTGTTGTGGGCGCATAAAAATGGCGTCGTTGTTTTTATTTTTCTGATTACGAGATGTAGGAAAACTGAAATCTATAAAGCGTATTGGTAGCAGGAAGCCAAGGGCGGTAGCGTTCATTTTCTGAATAAGTTGAGCATCCTTTATCCTTTCTAATCCACAAAAACATTTTATTCACAATGTAATATCAGGAGACAACATGGAAGACGAAAGTAATCCGTGGCCTAGTTTTGTTGATACATTCTCTACGGTATTGTGTATTTTTATATTTCTTATGTTGGTGTTTGCACTTAATAATATGATTATTATGTATGACAACTCAATTAAAGTTTATAAAGCAAATATAGAGAATAAGACTAAATCTACTGCTCAAAATAGCGGAGCCAATGACAATTCAAATGCTAATGAAATAGTTAATAAAGAAGTGAATACTCAAGATGTGTCGGACGGAATGACTACAATGTCAGGTAAGGAGGTTGGAGTATACGATATCGCCGATGGTCAGAAAATTGATATAACATCTACAAAAAATGAGCTTGTTATTACGTATCATGGCAGGCTGAGAAGCTTTTCTGAAGAGGATACTCATAAAATAGAGGCTTGGTTAGAAGACAAAATCAATAGTAATTTATTGATAGAAATGGTTATTCCTCAGGCAGACATCTCTTTCTCTGACTCTTTACGACTGGGATATGAACGGGGAATTATTTTAATGAAAGAGATTAAGAAGATATATCCTGATGTAGTTATTGACATGAGTGTTAACTCCGCAGCATCAAGTACAACGAGTAAAGCTATTATCACGACTATTAATAAAAAGGTGTCAGAGTGAAATATATAAATCATTACCGCTATTTGTTTGTCTGTTTTTTCCTTGCCATACTCCCTTTTTTCGCTTTATCTTTTCCCGGTATAAGAGAGTATGTTTTTGATAACTTTATGGTTTCTGCAATTTACAATGGAGTCATTATTGCCATTTATATTACAGGTTCTTTGTGTGCATTATTCACTATTCTTAAAAATATTTCAGCAAAAGACATATTAATAGCTCAGGACGCCAGTAGAAAAAATAGCATTCTTTCTAACCTCAATCAGGTTTTGTTTGCCGGGGAACCCAAACAGTGTGATTTCAATTTGCTGATGGAATTAGATGACAATGTGTCTACCGCCCGTAATCAACGATTGTCATTTATTATGAGCTGTAGCAATGTGTCGACGCTTGTTGGCCTGTTGGGGACGTTTGCGGGTCTGTCTATTACGATTGGTTCAATCGGGAACTTATTGAGCTCGCCATCAGATGTTGGCGGTGATAATGCAAGTAATACACTCAATATGATCGTGACAATGGTAGCGTCGCTTTCTGAACCATTGAAAGGGATGAATACCGCATTTGTATCTTCTATCTATGGTGTTGTTTGCGCCATACTCCTGACCTCACAAAGTGTTTTTGTTCGCAGCTCCTATTCCCTTGTTTCTACGGAAATCAAAAAATTAAAAATCATAAGCAACAGATCCAATAATAAACAACGAAGCCTGCGGGTTGAATCAGAGACGCTTGTAGAATTTAAAGAGTTGTTTAAAGCGTTTTTTGATAACTCTCTGTCAGTTGAAAATTTACGGACGCAGGATGAAGAAAAGAAACTAGAGATGCTATCAGATAGCTTTGTCACTTTGCAAAACCGACTATTGGATAACTCAGCAAAATTGGAACAACTTTCTACGCTGATTGATGGTTATCTGGTAAGCAGTAACGAAAATCTCAAAAAATTATCTGACGGTGTAATAACAATTACCTCGCGTTTATCTGAAGGTAATATCCTGCTTGCTGATAATAATGCACGACTGGAGGCAATGAGTACAATACAAAATATTATAGATAAAAAGAATGATTCAATAATGGCATCAGTTGATAAATGCTATCAGGAATCTCTTTCACATGGTAAGACCATAAACGATATTGCTGCTGGCAGTGCCGATATTTCTCATACTCTCGATGGGCTGAGAAAAGAAATGGATGAGGATATGAATAATGTTCATTTAGCGCTATCCGATCTATCGGCTACTGATAAAAAGATTATTGCCAATACTAAAGAGATTAGTGCTGAAATGGTTAGCTACCGTGATACCTATATGCCATTAATGGAAAAAATAACATCTATGCATCAGGAAATAGTAAAGCAACGTTTGTTAAACAAGGAGGAAAAAAATGAAGATTAAGATGTTTTTTCTGACGACTGCTTTTATTACACAAAGCACATACGCCAGCGAGCTTCCGGTCATTCCTCTAAGAGATTTAGTTAATGCCGCATTAACGCATCAGCCCTCTGTTGCTGTTTCATATTATGAGACTGAAAAGAAAAACAGTGACTTAGATCTTTCACGGGCAGCACTTTATCCTACCCTGGATCTAACATCTGGCCTTAATAATAACAGGAAAGAGTCATCAGGTACCGAGAGGAACGTTGAAAATAAGGTGTCTTTATCATACCGAATAACGGATTTTGGAGTGAGGGGGGCTAATATCAGGAAATCTGAATATGAAAGAGATAATAGTAAAACTGACTATGAAAAAACAAAGAATATAGTGTCTCAGGAGGTTGTGACAACCTATTACAACATCAGTAAATATCGTGAAATGATTGATGGCGTAAATCTGGAGAAAGAGTTTTATAAAAAGATGCTGGAAACTTTTTCGTTGCTGGTATCTTCCGGTGTAGCTATGCAATCTGATATGCGTAAAGTACAAGTATCTATCGATGCATTAAATACCAGAAGCATTATGTATCAGTCGATGTTGGATGATGAAATGTATAAAATGCAGAATATGACTGGTCTGAATTTATCGCCAGTTCAGATTCAAAGCGATGAAAAATTCAACCTCTTCAAAAAATATATCTTTGTCGAAAGCCCTGAAAAACTTATGGACATGGTGATGAAATACAACGATGACTATAAGATGCTTGTCAATACCCGAAAAGCCGCGACCGAAGATATTAATGCCGCAAAATCATCCTATTTTCCGACTGTAGATCTTGTTTCCAGCTATGTACAGAATAACCCGAGCGGTAGTGCCAAAAAAAGTGATTATGAAGATGAATTTAAAACGGGTATCAATGTCAGTTTCAACATTTTTAATGGGTTCAGAAATTCAGCCCAGGAAAGAAAAATGGTGGCAAGTTACTCGCAGGCTAAGCTGCAAATTGACGATTTTTTGATTAAAACGCGTTATAACATTGATTCACAACTTTCAAGATACGCCGCTGCAAAAGAGACTTACTCAGTGGCGGAACGTTCACATACAAACGCGTTACAGCTTACTGAATTATATGAGCAGGAGTTTCAGTTAGGGCAAAAAAGTTTGCTTGATTTAATTTCAAGCCGTAATGAAGCATTTCAGGCATATGTAAGCATGATCGACAGCAAATATAGCCTGTATATTTTAAAACTACAGCAACTCTCATTGATTTTTCATTTAATGGATTATTTAAAAGGAAATACTGAAAGTGAGTTAAATGTAATGAAATGAATAGAAGACAAAGCGATCATCTCATGATGATAATTATTTCTTTGACGATCTTAATTATTATCCTTACCTACTTTATAGAAATTAATTCAGTGGTTCATGGTCAGGGCGTTATCACTACTAAAGATAATGCTCAGTTAATATCTCTTTCTAAAGGAGGGACGATACAAGATATTTATGTAGCCGAGGGTGATACTGTAAAAAAAGGAGAACTCCTTGCAAAGGTCGTTAACCTTGATCTGCAAAAAGAATATCAAAGGTATAGAACTCAAAAAGGGTATCTGGATAAAGATGTTAACGAAATATCTTTCATTCTTGATAAAGAAAATGAGAGTGGGTTGATTACCCTGGATGGCACCCGTTCTTTAAGCAATAAAGAGGTAAAAGCGAATATTGAATTAGTGCATAGTCAGATAAGAGCTAAAGAGTTAAAAAAAACCTCTCTTGATTCTGAGATTAGCGGATTACAAGAGAAGCTGAGTTCGAAAGAAAAAGAACTCGCATTGCTTGCCGAAGAAATAAATATTCTCTCCCCACTGGTAAAAAAAGGAATTAGCCCATATACCAATTTTCTTAACAAGAAACAGGCGTATATAAAAGTTAAGTCTGAAATTAATGATATTGAAAGTAGCATCACTTTAAAAAAAGATGATATTGAGTTGGTTGTTAATGATATTGAGGCGCTTAATAATGAATTGCGACTATCTTTATCTAAAATAATATCTAAAAATCTTCAGGAACTTGAGGTTGTTAACTCTACATTAAAAGTAATAGAGAAGCAGATAAATGAGGAGGATATCTATTCACCGGTTGACGGTGTAATTTATAAAATCAATAAAAGTGCCACTACTCATGGTGGTGTGATTCAGGCGGCGGACTTACTTTTTGAAATAAAACCAAAAGTAAGGACTATGCTGGCCGATGTGAAAATATTACCCAAATACCGTGACCAAATATATGTAGATGAAGCCGTTAAACTGGATGTGCAGTCAATTATCCAACCAAAGATAAAATCGTATAATGCGACTATCGATAATATTAGCCCTGATTCCTATGAGGAAAATACCGGAGGAACAATTCAGCGTTATTATAAAGTAATTATTGCATTCGATGTTAATGAAGATGATTTACGGTGGTTAAAACCAGGTATGACTGTTGACGCCAGTGTAATTACCGGAAAACACAGCATTATGGAATACCTGTTATCTCCCTTGATGAAAGGCGTGGACAAAGCCTTTTCAGAACCAGTTAATACTAAACGATTAGATACACCTTGAGAGTGAATATAATATTATGGGAAATAAAAGCATACAAAAGTTTTTTGCCGATCAAAATTCTGTAATTGATTTATCTTCTTTGGGTAATGCCAAAGGCGCAAAAGTTTCTCTTTCCGGGCCAGACATGAACATTACCACGCCGCGTGGTTCAGTGATCATTGTCAATGGCGCTCTTTATTCAAGTATCAAAGGCAATAACCTCGCTGTTAAATTTAAAGATAAGACTATTACCGGCGCTAAAATTCTGGGCAGCGTAGATTTAAAAGATATTCAACTGGAGAGAATTGACAGCTCATTGGTTGATTCTGCTCAGGTAGAAAAGAAAGGTAATGGCAAACGACGAAATAAGAAGGAAGAAGAGGAATTAAAAAAGCAGCTTGACGATGCTGAAAACGCAAAGAAAGAAGCTGATAAGGCGAAGGAAGAAGCAGAGAAAGCTAAGGAGGCTGCAGAAAAAGCGCTCAATGAAGCGTTTGAAGTACAGAACTCGTCAAAGCAAATTGAAGAAATGCTGCAGAACTTTTTGGCTGACAATGTAGCAAAAGACAATCTGGCTCAGCAAAGCGATGCTTCCCAGCAAAATACACAGGCTAAAGCAACGCAGGCTTCTAAACAGAACGATGCTGAAAAAGTTCTTCCTCAACCTATTAATAAAAATACCAGTACTGGCAAAAGTAATAGCAGTAAAAATGAGGAAAATAAGCTCGATGCCGAGTCTGTTAAAGAGCCGCTTAAAGTCACATTAGCGCTTGCGGCCGAGAGTAACAGCGGTAGCAAAGATGATAGTATAACTAATTTTACTAAACCTCAGTTTGTAGGTAGCACTGCTCCCAATGCCACGGTTATTATTAAAATTAATGGTATTGCTGTCGGTCAGGCTGTAGCGGATAGTTTGGGTAACTTCACCTTTACAGCGCCTGAAACATTGACTGATGGAACATATAATCTGGAGGCAGAGGCCAAGACTGCTGATGGGAGCGGTAGCGCCAAACTTGTCATTACTATCGATTCCGTTACCGATAAACCAACATTTGAGCTTTCGCCTGAAAGTAGTGTGTCCGGTCATAAGGGCTTAACGCCGACCTTGACGCCTTCAATTGTTGGTACGGCGGAAGAGAATGCTAAGGTTGACATTTATGTAGATAATAAACTGGTTGCCAGCGTTGATGTCGATAAAGATGGAAACTGGAGTTATGAATTTAAGGATAATGAATTATCTGAGGGCGAAAATAGTATAAAAGTCGTTGCTGTAGATAAAGCAGGTAATAAAAACGAAACGACGGATAGTATCATAACCGACACCATTCCTCCGGAAAAGCCGACGATTGAGCTGGATGATAGTAGTGATTCCGGCATTAAAAATGACAACATTACAAATAGCACCCTGCCAACATTTATTGGTGTGGCGGAACCCGGTTCTACAGTCTCTATTTATCTTGGACTTAAACATCTTGGTGAGGTCATTGTTGCTAAAGATGGGACATGGAGCTATACGCTTACTACGCCGCTCAAGGATGGCGAATACAATATAACAGCAACAGCTACTGATATTGCCGGGCATACATCAGCGACGGCAAATCTGCCTTTTACTATTGATACACGTATCAGCTATTTCAGCGCTGAGATTGAAACGACGAATGATAGCGGTATTGTCGGAGATAACGTTACTAACAATACTCGCCCAACCTTTACAGGTAAAACTGAGCCAAATGCTATTATCAGTGTCATAAATAGTGAGACTGGCGAAGAGGTTATTTTTAAAGCGAATGACAAGGGCGAATGGACGTTCAATTTCACTTCCGACTCAGTGGAAGGGATTAACAATCTTACGTTCACTGTTGAAGATGTCGCTGGCAACAAAAAGGATTTTTCCTTTAGTTACGTTATCGATACTATTGCCCCTGTACCTCCGACGGTTTCTTTGGAGGACTTTGTTGTTTTACCGAATGGTATAATTTTATCAGGGAATGATTTACCGGCTTTAGTCGGTACGGCAGAGCCAAAGTCTACCATCTTATTGATGCGAGATGGTAAATTATATGACAGCATTGAGGTTGACTCAAACGGGACCTGGAATTATCAGTTTAGTAATAAATTTCTTCAGGGCGCCTATGATATTGAAATCATTTCTCAGGATGCCGCCGGCAATAAATCCTCTACTGTTAAATATTCTTTTACTATTCAAACTGAAGTTGTACCTCCAAAAGCGGAACTCGATGCCAGCGATGATTCCGGTGCAAAAGGCGACTGGATTACCAATAAACATAATGCTCTGACATTACTGGGAACAGCGGATAGGTTTGCTACCGTAAATATCCTTATTGATGGTAAAACGATAGGCGTGACGACTGCGGATGCAGACGGTAACTGGAATTTTGATATTTCCCGAAATCTGTCTGACAATGTTTATAAGATTACGGTTGAATCCATCGATCCTTTAGGAAGAACGTCATCTGTAGATTATCAGCTTACCATTGATAGCTTTACGCCGATCCCTACTGTTATGTTGCATGATAGCGCTGATTCTGGCGTTAAAGGCGATATGATTACTAAAATTAATACGCCGTTGTTTACCGGGATGGCTGAAGCTAATGCTAAGGTTTCCATCTATGTTGACGGTGTGTTAAGTGGTGAGGCTATTGCTGGCGATGATGGTGTATGGAATTTTCAATTTACCACAGCGTTATCCGATGGCTCGCATGACGTAACGGTAAAAGTAGAAGATATTGCCGGTAATACTGCCTCCTCATCAGCGTATAATTTCCAAATCGTAACGCAAACGCAAAAACCAACAATAGAGTTGGTCAACGATACGGGGGTTGATAATACAGACCATATTATTAATGAAAAGAATCCTGCACTGACAGGAACCGCTGCACCCTATTCAACGGTTAAACTCTATATTGATGGCGCACTGATCGCTGAGGTCAGAACAAATAAAGATGGCAGATGGGAGTATACCCTGAAAGCCGATCAAGGTTTGGTTGATGGCGATCATAGAATAACCGCTTCAGTTGAAGATATCGCTGGCAACATTGCCCATTCGGATCCTTTCTTAATTAGCGTCGATACTGCTATTTCAATACCGATAGTTTCATTGAGCCCGGATTCAGATTCGGGAATTGCAGATGATAATTTAACGAATATCGTTAAACCTACCTTGCACCTAAAAGATATTGATCCGGACATTATCAGTGTTCAGGTATGGGATGCCATGTCTGATACGCAGATCGGTGTTGCCACGCAACAACCTGATGGTTCATGGGCCTATACCTTTACTTCAGATTTAACGGAAGGCTTGCATCAGGTTTATGTCAAGGTTGAGGACATTGCGGGTAATAAAGCGAACAGTGCGGTATTCGATTTTACTATCGATACCACAGTATCAACGCCGGTGATTTCCCTGCTTTCTAAGGATGATACGGGGGTTACAGGCGATAACCTGACCAATATCAATAAGCCAGGTTTTGCTATTTCCGGTGTTGATGCTGATGCGCATCGGGTCGTCGTACAGGTGATGCACAATGGCGTGAGCGAAGAGATCGAACTTTCCCACCTCAATGGTAGTTGGTTATTTATACCAGGGAATACGTGGGCGGATGGCAGCTACACGTTAACGGTGAAAGTAGAAGATAAGGCAGGAAATACCAACTACTCAGCGCCGCTGACGGTCGTTATCGATACCCAAATCGCCATTGATGGGGTGGAACTGGTCAACGATAGCGGCGTGAAAGGCGATAATATGACCAACGACGACCGTCCCCACTTTCGTGTGACGGTACCTACGGATGTCAATGAAGTCCGTCTGAGCATTGACGGTGGTAATTCGTGGGTTCAGGCAACTCCGGGCGTGGCAGGAAGCTGGGAGTATATCTGGCCGACAGACCTGGCAGATGGTCAATACACGCTAACGGTGGAAGCGACTGATAAAGCAGGCAATACAGTGACGAAGACCATCGATTTCGCGGTGGATACCACGCTGTCAGTGCCGGTCATCGTACTGGATAGCGCGGACGACACCGGCATCCAGGGCGATAACATGACGAATAGCACCCAGCCGACATTTGCCCTGCAGCATATTGATGATGATGCCGTTCGCGTTACGGTCAGCGTGGAGCATGGCGGCGTCACCACCACATTTGACGCCACGAAAGGCACAGGCGGATGGAGCTTTACGCCGACAGGGGCGTGGGCGGATGGTGATTATACCCTGAGTGTGTCAGTCGAAGATAAAGCGGGGAACACCAGCCATTCTGCATCGCTGACGGTGACGGTGGACACGCAAATCGCCATTAATAACATTGAACTGGTCAATGACAGCGGTATTCCCAACGATAATCTGACTAATAATGTGCGTCCGCACTTCCAGGTGACGGTACCGACGGATGTCAACGTGGTGCGCCTGAGCATTGACGGCGGCAAGACGTGGTTCAACGCTACCCAGAGCGCGACGACGGGCGTCTGGGATTATATCTGGCCGGATGATGTGGCCGACGGGGGCTATACCCTGACGGTAGAAGCGACCGATGAGGCGGGAAATAAGGCAACACAGACGCTCGATTTCACCATCGATACCACTCTGTCTGTGCCGACCCTCTCGCTGGACAGCGCAGATGACAGCGGCATCGCGGGCGATAATATCACCAGTGTTAAAACGCCGGGCTTTACCCTCAACAATATTGATACCGATGTCAGCCGGGTGATAGCGGAGGTAATGCACAATGGCATTAAACAGGAGGTACCACTGGTTCAGACCGGCGGACAGTGGCGCTTTGCGCCGACCAGCGACTGGGCGGACGGCGACTATATCCTGACGGTGAAGGTAGAAGATAGGGCCGGAAATGTGAAGCAGTCCGCGCCGTTGACGGTGACAGTGGACACGCACATCGCCATTGACCGTATTGAACTGGTTAACGACAGCGGTATCCCCGACGATAATCTGACCAATGAAGCGCGCCCGCACTTTCAGGTGACAGTACCGGCGGATGTTAACGGAGTAAGACTGAGCATTGATGGCGGCAAAACGTGGTTTGACGCCACGCAGAGCGCGACGTCGGGCGTCTGGGATTATACCTGGCTGACGAATGTGGCTAACGGCCCTCACACCCTGATGGTGGAAGCAACCGACAAGGCGGGAAACAAAACGACGCAGAAACTGGACTTCATCATCGATACCCTGCTGTCAGAACCGACTATTACCCTGGACAGTGCGGATGACAGCGCCGCTGGCGATAACATCACCAACGTTAAGATGCCAGGCTTTACCCTCGGTAATATCGACGCCGATGTGACCAAAGTGGTGGTGACGGTGGCGCATGATGGTAAGAACCAACAGATAGAGTTGATTAAGAACGGCGGTGTGTGGCGCTTTACGCCGGGCGCAGCCTGGACCGATGGCGACTATACGCTGACGGTAAAGGTAGAAGATAAGGCGGGTAATACAAATTATTCTGCGCCGCTGACGGTGACTATCGATACGCAAACGTCTATTGATCGCATTGAACTTCTTAATGACACGGGTATTGTCGGGGATAACCTGACCAATGAAGCACGTCCACAGTTTCATATTACGGTACCGACGGACGTGAACTCTGTGCAACTGAGTCTTGATGGCGGCATCAACTGGGTTAACGCAACGCTGACGTCTGACGGCGTTTGGGAGTATATATGGCCGACAGATCTGGTCGAAAATACGTATACCCTGACAGTGAAAGCAACCGATGTTGCAGGCAACACGGCGACGGAAACGCTCAATTTTATCATTGATACCACATTGTCGACACCGACCATCACGCTGGATAGCGCAGATGATAGCGGCACCGCCAACGATAATAAGACTAACGTTAAAACGCCGGGTTTTATTATCGGCGGTATTGATTCTGACGTGACTCAGGTCGTCGTGCAGGTGATGCGCGATGGTCACAGCGAGGAGGTGGAGCTGACGCAGACTAACGGGCAGTGGCGTTTTGTACCCGGCAGCGCGTGGACTGATGGCGACTATACGCTGACGGTAACGGTGAAAGATGAGGCGGGTAATATTCGCCACTCAGCGCTGTTGACGGTCACCATCGATACGCAAATCGCCATTGACCATATTGAACTGGTCAATGACAGCGGTATTCCCGACGATAATCTGACTAATAACGTGCGTCCGCACTTCCAGGTGACGGTACCGACTGATGTCAACGTGGTGCGCCTGAGCATTGACGGCGGTAAGACGTGGTTCAACGCTACCCAGAGCGCGACGCCGGGCGTCTGGGATTATACCTGGCTGGCTGATGTGGGAGAGGGTAAGCATACCCTGACAGTGGAGGCGACCGACAAGGCGGGAAACAAAACGACGCAGCAACTGGACTTCATCATCGATACCCTACTGTCAGAACCGACTATCGTGCTGGACAGCACGGACGACAGCGGAACAAAAGGCGATCACCTGACCAACGTAAATAAGCCGACGTTTTTACTGGGCAATATTGACGCAGACGCGCGGTATGTCACGGTTGAGGTACAGCATGGCGGCACGAAAGAGGTGCTGACGGCCACCAAAGACGCGACCGGCAACTGGAGCGTGACACCGACCGGCACATGGGCAGATGGCGACTATACGCTGACAGTGAGGGTGGAAGATGAGGCGGGGAACGAAAAACACTCAGCGTCGCTGACGGTCACTGTTGATACCCAAATCACCATTGATGTTATTGAACTGGTTAATGATAACGGTATTCCCGGCGACAATATGACTAACGACGCCCATCCGCAGTTCCGCGTGACGGTACCGGGGGACGTTAACGAAGTCAGTCTGAGCATTGACGGTGGCGTGACCTGGGTTAAGGCGACACAGAGCGCGACGCCGGGCGTCTGGAATTATACCTGGCCGGGCACCGTGCCGGATGGCGACTATACGCTGAATGTGAAAGCGACTGACAATGCGGGTAATACGGTGACGGAGACACTCCACTTCACTATTGATACCACGCTGTCGACGCCGGTCATCGTACTGGATAGCGCGGACGACACCGGCATCCAGGGCGATAACATGACCAATCGCACCCAGCCGACATTTAACCTGCAACATATTGATGATGATGCCGTTCGCGTTACGGTCAGCGTAGAGCATGGCGGCGTCACCACCACATTTGACGCCACGAAAGACGCAGGCGGATGGACCTTTACGCCGACAGGGGCGTGGGCGGATGGTGATTATACCCTGAGTGTGTCAGTCGAAGATAAAGCGGGGAACACCAGCCATTCTGCATCGCTGACGGTGACGGTGGACACGCAAATCGCCATTAATAACATTGAACTGGTCAATGACAGCGGTATTCCCGACGATAATCTGACTAATAATGTGCGTCCGCACTTCCAGGTGACGGTACCGACGGATGTCAACGTGGTGCGCCTGGGCATTGACGGCGGCAAGACGTGGTTCAACGCTACCCAGAGCGCGACGCCGGGCGTCTGGGATTATACCTGGCTGGCTGATGTAGGAGAGGGGAAGCATACCCTGACAGTGGAGGCGACCGACAAGGCGGGAAACCAGACGACGCAGCAACTGGACTTCATCATCGATACCATGCTGTCAGAACCGACTATCGTGCTGGACAACACGGACGACAGCGGAACAAAAGGCGATAACCTGACCAACGTAAATAAGCCGACGTTTTTACTGGGTAATATTGACGCAGACGCGCGGTATGTCACGGTTGAGGTGCAGCATGGCGGCACGAAAGAAGTGCTGACGGCCACCAAAGGCGCGACCGGCATCTGGAGCGTGACACCGACCGGCACATGGGCAGATGGCGACTATACGCTGACGGTGAGGGTGGAGGATGATGCGGGGAACGTAAAATACTCAGCGCCGCTGACGGTCACGGTTGATACCCAAATCACCATCGATGTTATTGAACTGGTTAATGATAACGGTATTCCCGGCGACAACCTGACCAATGACGTTCGTCCACACTTCCGTGTCACGGTGCCAGGGGATGTCAACGAGGTACGTCTGAGTATCGACGGCGGTAATACGTGGGTTCGTGCAACACAGGGCACGGCAGGGATCTGGGATTACACCTGGCCGAAAGATGTGACCGACGGGCTACATACCCTGACGGTAGAAGCGACCGATAAGGCGGGAAATAAGACGACGCAGACGCTCGATTTTACCATTGATACCCGGCTGTCAACGCCTACCATCGCTATGGATAGCAGGGACGATACAGGTGCCATTGGCGATCATATTACGAGCGTCAAAAGACCGGGCTTTACCATTGGCAATATTGACGCCGATGCGCACTCGGTCATTTTGCGGATCACACAGGGCGGCAATAGCCAGGAAGTGACACTAACCCAGGTTGGAGGACAGTGGCGCTTTACGCCAGATGCTGACTGGGCGGACGGTAGCTATACGCTAACGGTAGAAGTCCAGGATAACGCGGGGAATGTTCGCCAGTCCACACCGCTGGTGGTGACGGTGGACACGCAAACCAGCATTACTGATATTACATTGGTCAATGATCATGGCGTGCCTGATGACAATCTAACTAACAGCACCCGTCCGCAGTTTGAGATCACGGTGCCGGCGGATGTGAATTCTGTGCAACTGAGCATTGATGGGGGCGCAAACTGGGTGAGCGCGACGCAGGGTATCGAAGGCGTCTGGGGCTATACCTGGCCAACGGATATGGGCGATGGAAAACACACCCTAACTGTCATGGTCACCGACAGAGCGGGCAATACGGCGACGCAAACGCTTGAATTTTTCATCGACACCCGGTTGTCGACGCCGACCATTGAGCTGGATAGCACGGATGATACCGGTACGCCTGGCGATGATATGACCAATCGCACCCGGCCAACTTTTATTCTGCAGAATATCGATTCGGATGTTATCAACGTTACAGTCAGCGTCACGCATAATGGAACGACAACCTCGTTTACTGCGACACAGGGGGCTGGAGGATGGAGCTTTACACCGCCAGCGCCGTGGGGCGACGGTGATTATACGCTGACGGTGACAGTGGAGGATCGGGCGGGAAATACGCGTCCGTCTACGCCGCTGACGGTGACAGTGGATACGCAAATAGCCATTGATCGTATTGAATTAGTCAACGATAGCGGCGTCCCTGGCGATAATGTGACAAAACATGTGCGTCCGCAGTTCCAGATCTCGGTACCGGATGATGTGGAAAAGGTTCTTCTGAGTATTGACGGCGGCACGACCTAGGTTACTGCAATCAAGAGTTCGACGGCTGGCATTTGGGATTACACCTGGCCGACGGATATGCCAGAGGGACAGCATACCCTGACCGTGGAAGTGACTGACGGTGCGGGTAATAAGATGACGGAGACGCTCAATTTCACTATCGATATCACGTTGTTAACGCCAACCATTGAGCTAGCGCCCGATCAGGATACCGGACAGAATAAGAACGATAATCTGACCAGCGTCACTCAGCCGGTATTTGTGTTGGGGAGTATCGATAAAGATGTTCGACACGTGGAATTGAGTATTGAGCATAACGGCACGTTTAAAACGGTGGTACTCACCGAATCAGCCGACGGCTGGCGCTATCGACCGGATTCTGCTTTGGCGGACGGTAGCTACACATTCACCGTGACGGTAACGGATGTGGCAGGCAACCAGCAAACATCCGCGCCTTTAAAGGTGACGATAGACGGTACGTTGACTACGCCGGTGATTGAACTGGCAGCTGGCGAAGATAGCGGTACTGTTGGCGATCGCCTCACCAATCACGATCGGCCTGTGTTCGACATACATCAGGTTGATTCTGACGTTACGCGCGTGATGGTCAAAGTAACTTACAACGGTAAAACGCACGAGGAAGCGGCGGTATTCACCAATGGTCAATGGCGCTTTACGCCTTCTGCGAGCTGGGCTGATGGCTCATATCAGTTAGCCGTTGTGGTGGAAGATCTGGCGGGGAATGTAAAAGAGTCTGCGCCGTTTGAGGTGCGTATTGATACCACGACAACCATTAACAATATCGTATTGCTTAATGATACCGGCGTGCAGAATGATCAATTAACGAATGTTACCAAACCGTCATTCAGAATTGACGTTCCCGGTGATGTCGTCCAGGTACGCGTAACCCTGGATGGTGGCGCTAACTGGAATGTGATACGCAAAAATGCCGACGGACAGTGGATTTTTGACAGCCCGAATACTCTGGTTGACGGCACATATACCCTTCGCGTAGAGGCCACGGATGAGGCAGGTAATATTGCGAATAAAGATTTAGTATTTAATATCGATACTAATATACAGGTTCCTACTATTGCTTTAGACTCAGGACAAGATACCGGAGCGAATACCGCCGATAATATTACTAATATTTCACGACCCACCTTTACGATTGGTAATGTTGACCCCGATGTTATCAAAGTCGTGGTGACGATTGATGGTCATGATTATAACGCGACTAAGGTTGGGGCTGGTTGGCAATTTACACCAGGCAATGCCATTCCGGATGGTTCTTATAATATTACCGTTACGGTTGAAGATAAGGCCGGAAATACCGCGACATCGAAACCATTACCTGTTGTGATAGATACGACGGCTGAAATTGAAAGCGTCACGTTGGTTACAGATAGCGGTGATAGCGATGTAGATAACATTACCAAAGTCGACAAGCCGCAGTTTAGTATTGTTACCGCTGATGATATTACCCATGTGCGCGTTAAAATCGATAACGCCGCTAATTGGATTGAACTCACAAAAGGAGGGGATGGCCGCTGGATATTTAATGTCGGTTCGGCATTACCTGATGGGCAACACACTCTCTTGGTTGATGTGACTGATATCGCCGGCAACGTTGCGCAAGAAACGCTGCAGTTTACGATTGATACGACTCTGCGAGAGCCGACAATTGTACTCGATCCCACCCATGATACTGGTGATGATACTAATGATAATCTTACCAGGATTAACAAACCGGTGTTTATTATCGGTAATGTCGATAATGATGTATCACACATTGTGGTTCATATTGATGGTCGGGATTACACCATTGAAAACACAGGGGGGAATTTAACCTTTACGCCGGATCAACCGCTGTCTGACGGTCAGCATACGATCTCTGTTACCGTAACGGATATTGCTGGTAATACCAAAACATCGGCCGAACTGCGGATTGAAATCGACACGCAGGTTCAGATTGACAGTGTTACGTTAACAACAGATAGCGGCGTCAACGATCACGATAATGTCACCAATGCTACCCGTCCCTCTTTTGAAATTGCAACGCCTGATGATGTGACATCGGTGCTGGTTTCTTTCGATGGCGTAAACTGGACGCCCATCAGTAAAAATGCGGCCGGGCAGTGGGAATTTACTGCAGGTAGCGCATTGCCTGATGGTCATTATACTCTCCATGTCCAGGCGACGGATCGGGCAGGGAATACGGCAAATTCCACGCTGGGCTTCACCGTGGATACGCAGATTGACGGCCTGAGCGTCGTGATGCTGGACGACGCCGGAAAGGATTCTACGGATGGTATTACGAATATTACCTCTCCACGTTTTGAAATTTCAGCCAGAGAACCGCTGCAGAGCGTGACGGTAATTTTAAACGGGAAATCCAGCACACTGACTCAGGGGGCAGGTAATAAATGGCTGTTTACCCCTGATACACCGTTAGTGGATGGAACTTACAAAATAGAAATAGTGGCTGAAGATATCGCAGGTAATAAAATTAGCAAAGAGGTATCATTCACAATAGACACTATTGTTTCTGATCCCAGTATTGATTTGCTGGATGCGGATGATACTGGCGAAAGCGCTGTTGATAATATTACGAGTGTCACTACACCACGTTTCGTTATTGGCAATGTACCCGCCGATATTGATACTGTTGTAATCAGAATTAACGGCGTTTCTTATCCGGTTACGGCAAATGGCAATAACCTCTGGGAATTTCAGGTTCCCGTTGCGTTAAACGATGGCGTATATGAAGCCGTTGTTGTCTTCAGAGATATTGCTGGAAATACTTCTGAAACTAAGCTGCCCTTTACCATTGATACCACGACAAGCGTCAGTGTCAGAATGGAGCCAGCGTCTGATACCGGAAATTCCAATAGCGATAACCTTACGAATAAGCAAAATCCCAAATTCGAAGGTACTGCAGAGCCCAATGCGAAACTGGTGATTACCATTGTTGACGATAAGTCAGGTCGGGAGGTTTTAAAACAAACGATTACGGTTGGCGCTGATGGCAACTGGAGTGTGACGCCGAATATACTGCCGGATGGCATGTATACCATCAACGTCGTCGCAACAGATGTCGCGGGAAATACTGCGCAAACGCAGGAAAGATTCACTATCGATACGGTTACGATCGATCCCACCATTCGCCTTTCGGATCCATCTATTGATGATCAGCATGAAGCAACCAGCCTGCGTCCTGAGTTCAAAGGGTTTGCCGAAGCGTTCTCGACGATTATGATTCAGTGGGATGGGAAAGTGGTCGGCTCGGCAAACGCCAATGCGAATGGCGAATGGAGTTGGACGCCGCCATCAGTATTAGCGCCAGGCTCCTATGTTGTGAGCATTGTTGCCAAAGATAAAGCGGGTAATGAATCGTCGCAGGTCGACTTTCCTGTCGTAATACCTGTTATTGATGTCACGCCTCCAACCATAAAGCTTAGCGAGGAGAGCGATAGTGGTGCCTTAGGAGACTTTACGACGAATAATAAAACGCCGACCCTGATTGGGAGCACGTTACCTAATACGATTGTGAGTATTTATGTGGATGGCGTGAAGGTCGGCGAGGCGACAGCGGATACAGCGGGTCGATATACTTTCCAGTTATCGGAAATGAAAGATGGCCATTATGTCGTCCAGGTGGGTATCGTCAACCCTCGCGATAATAGCGAACTGCGTTCTACCGCCGTTGATGTCACTATCGATACCGAGGTTGCTGAACTGGTATGGAATATATCTGGAATGCATGAGGGCGGATATATCAATACGGTGACGCCGGAGATTGGCGGCACCAGTGAGCCAAACAGCAAAATCACTATCTTTGTGAATGGCGTTGAAAAAGCGATTGCTTATACGACAGGCGCAGGACACTGGGGCGTAGTATTACCCGCTTTGGGTAATGACGGTAATTATGAATTAACGTTTAAAGTTGAAGACGTTGCCGGCAATATCAGAGAGTTTGGTCCGCAGAATGTAATACTGGATACAGTAATTTCGCCGTTAACCGTGGTATTACGCGAAGCTGATGACAGTGGCAAAGTTGGCGACTGGATCACCAATAAATCTCATGTCACCATCGATGGTACTGCCGAAGCCGGAAGTACTTTAACCATCAGGAATCCGCAGGGGGTGGTTATTGCTACCCTGGTGGTAGGCAATGATGGTCGATGGAGCGCAGAATTAGATCTGCGTGAAGGTAGTAATGCCTTTGTCGTGGTATCGGAAGATAAAGCGGGCAACAGCCAACAAAAAGAGATTCTGATAGAACATGATACGCAGATTGAAATCAGCGATATTTCATTAAGTCGGGATACTAATAGCGGTGATAAATATGATCTGATTACCAATAATAAGTCTCCGGTACTGGTTGCCATGACCGATCCCGGCGCGACGGTACAGGTTTATATTAATGGTGTGTTACAAGGCACAGTAGAGGCGAGTTCGTCAGGTAATATTAGCTATACCATGCCGGCAAATAGCGCCGACGGCGAGTATCAGGTGCAATTTGTTGCTACGGATACTGCTGGTAACCGGGTTGAGTCTGCGATTACAACCGTGACAATCGATTCTCAAATTGCTGTCTTTGATATTGATGAAGATTCATTACCGGCCCTCTCTAATAACCGAGCGTTGTCAGTCTCAGGTGTCGGGGAGGCTGGTTCTCAGGTCAGCATCTTTGTCGATGGTAAATTAGTCAACGTTGTTATGGTTGAGGCTGATGGCACATGGCGCGCGCCGATACTGCTGCAAGATGATGGTACGTTTAATATTCATTTCAGCATTACTGACGTTGCTGGCAACACTGAAGTGAGCAAGGATTATAGCGTGGATGTCGATTCATCAACCGACTTCCCAACGCTCAACCTTGAAGATGCAAGCAACTCTGGTTCACTTGACGATCTGATTACTAATCACAACAAGCCTGTATTAGTTGGCACCGCAGAAGCGGGAGCCACAATCCATATTTATGTGGATGAAAAGATCGTGGCAAATGTGCTTGTGCTTGAAGATGGAACCTGGTCCTATCAGTTTGATAATGCGTTAAAAGATGGTGAATATTCTATCCGTGTGGTTGCCGAAGACCCGGCAGGTAATACGGCAGAATCGCCTCGCTTACTCGTCACGATAGATACCAGTACGTTTATCGATAATCCTGCTATGGTGGCAGGTTCTGATAATGGTATTTTCAGTAATGATAGTATAACGAGTCAGACCCGGCCTACGTTTAGTATTTTTGGAGAAATGAACCAGAGTGTTCAGATTTTCATTGATGGAGTGCTAGTCGATACGATCACGGTGACCGACAGAAATCAAGTTTATCGACCTGAGTCACCGTTGGGCGATGGTTCCCATAGCATTTATTATGTTATCACCGATAAAGCAGGCAACACGGCTACCTCGAAAACGCTAAACTTTACTATCGATACCTTTAATACGACGCCTGTCGCCATTGATTCTATCGGTGGACAAACGTTAGCAGAGATGACCGGTAGTGATGGCAAAATATATATAACGGACACGACACGTAACTTATTGTTTAGTGGCAGTGCCGAGCCCAATAGCAAAATAGAAATCATTATTAATGGCTTAAATGTGGGGGAAGTTTGGGTTAATGACAAAGGCCACTGGCAGATGCCGGTGAACCCGCTTTATTTCACAGAAGGCCAGCTGGATATCACTGTTAAATCTACGGACCGTGCTGGTAACGTAAATCAGGAAAAGTATTCCATTTGGGTCGATACGCATATCCAGGTATTTACCAGCGAGCTTGATGACAATAAATCATCATCGAAAACGGACTGGTGGAGTAATAGCTCCACTATTACCATGAGAGGTATGGGGGAAATTGGCGCTACGGTATCATTAATCGTGGCGGGGGTCACGCTGGCAACCGCTGTCGTTGCGGCTAATGGGCAGTGGGAGTTATCGACCGATCAGCTTCCGGAAGGGAAATACGATATCACTTTGAGTATTGAGGATAACGCAGGCAACCGTAAGGAAGAGGTACATGAAATATTTATTGATCGAACGCCGCCAAACGCTCCGGTCGTAACTTATTCAGATATTGTCAACGATCTAATTATTATGCAGGGGACGGCGGAAGCCAAATCTCAGCTAATAATAACCGATAGTAATGGGAATACTTATACGTTAACCGTTCCTGATAATGGTAAATGGAGTATGGCGATCCCGTATCCATCGGAAGGGAAGTTTACCATTACGAGTGTGGATGCGATTGGTAACCGGAGTGATGATGTCCCTCTCGATATCATGAAAGAGGTTCCCGTTATTTCATTATCTCCAGACTCAGACAGTGGTACGGTGGGCGATAATATTACGCGAGATAAGCAACCTACCTTTATTATCGGGAATCTGGAAAGCGATGTTGTGGTCGTTCAGGTCGATATCAATGGGACCGTATATAATGCTGAAAAAAATGCCGATGGCGTTTGGTTCTTTACGCCAGGTACACCGTTAGCTGATGGTTCCTATACGATATCGGTAATCGCAAGCGATGCCGCGGGTAATCAGAAAAACTCGTTACCCATTACCGTTACGATCGACAGTACGCTGACCGTGCCGGAGATTGCGCTGGCAGCAGGTGAAGACAATGGCGCTTCAGACAGCGATAACGTGACGAATCACACCCAGCCTAAGTTCACGCTGCAGCATATTGATGCTGATGTGACCGGGGTGACCGTAAACGTGACGCATAATGGCGTGACAGACATCTATCAGGCGACGCAAGGCGCGGATGGCTGGACCTTCACGCCGCCAGCCGCCTGGAATGACGGTACCTACACGCTGAGCGTGACGGTGGTGGATCGCGCGGGGAACTCACAGCAATCTGCTTCGCTAGCGGTGACGGTTGACTCAACGGTGACGGTAACAGCGGATAGCCAGCATAACGATGCGAGCGATGACGCCACGGCAACAGCGGTTACTCCACCGGAGTCTGAAACAGTGAATGCCGAAAGCGCTACGCATCTTCGTACAGTGCCGTCTGTGGCGGAAGAAAGCGTGGTGAAGGAGACAGCCTATAGTATTACATTGTTAAACGCTGACTCTGGGGATGAAATAGATCGTTCAATTAGTCAGACACCTTCTTTTGAAATATCAGTACCTGAGAATATTGTTAATGTCAGTGTTATGTTTGAAGGAGAAGAGTTTACTCTGCCGATAACTAACCAGAAAGCAATATTCGAAGTTCCGCTATCTTTGGAAGATGGTGAATATACTATGGACGTGAAATTCATTGATAAGGACGATGATTTCCTGATTAAGGAGAAAACATTCTCAGTCGATCACTCCTCGGCGGATATTGTGAACGCAATGAATGCAAGAGGAAAGACCGAGGATGATATTAATGATTCCCCTTCAACGAGTTCTGTAGGGCACAACAATAACGGCGCTATTGATGTTTTCGCCGTTAATGAAGTTACGTTACCTGTAGATAATCAAGAAGAACACGCATAATAACGGAGGCCCCTCACCTTTGGGTGAGGGGGTTTACTTATGGATAAAAAACTAGAACCTTATTATTTAAGTGCGGAAACGGCATTATCTATAGTGTCTAAAAAATTCAACATAAAAATTGACATCAAAGAGGATGATATAAATTTAAGATTTAAAAAGTACGACAGAAATAACACTGACGACTCTATACAAATGAAGAATTTCTTTTTGTCGTTAGGGCTTTCTCTACAGGATATATTATTTAATAATGGTGAGGATTTACTAAATGAGCCTATGCCGATTTTACTATTAACGCCAGAAATGAAGTGGATGGTGTGTGTGAGCGGCGGGCAAAAAATAAAGTTGGTAAACGCGCGCGGTGAACTCTGTTATGTTGAAATTGAAGATGAATATTTAAAAGAGTTATCTGCATTTAGTATACTACCTTTAAATAAAGTTGTTGATAGTATAAGAGTAAAAAATATCATAAAAAACTCTTTATCGATGAACAAGATTTTTTATACTAAATACTTCTTTTCATCTCTTTTTATGGCAATTTTTGCGTTAACTATCCCAGTATTTAGTAATCTATTCTATGATAAGCTTGTTCCAAGTGCTTCGGTTTCATCTTTATTTGGCGTGGCTATAATTGTTGCTGTATTTATTGTTTTTGAGTTTATCCTTCGTACTTCGAAAGATATTTATCAGTCTATCACAGCAAGGCAGGATGACGTCGATATTGATATCGCATTTCTTGAAGCGGTCCTGTATAGTAAAAAGAAAAATGGCAGATCCATGTCATCAGCATTTGTGCTATGGAATGAGTTTCAGAAAATTAAACCCGTTTTATTAAACTCGATCTTTCAACGTATAGCCGATATTCCAATATTTATTATATTTCTCATTGTTATATATGTAAATTTAGGTCTGGTCGTTATTGTACCTGTTACCATGTTTATCGTCTCTATTATTATTTCCCTCGTTAACCACCATTATACTAATGAGTTAATGAACAAACAAAAAGAAGGACAGAAGAACAGGAATATTTTCATCTCAGAAGTTTTCTTATCTATTAAAATGATCCATACCTTAAATAATCAAGGTTTACTTTTTGATTGGGTCAACACATCAAATGAACAGTCGTATCTTAACCTGAAGATAAGGAAATTAAATCTTATCTATCAATCTATATTGGGGAGTATGTCATCTATTACCCAAATAACTATTATGGTAATAGCCTTTTTTATGGTAATTAAGGGTGATGTTACCACTGGCGCAATTGTTTCATCTGTCATTGTCTCTGGTCGTATCTCCGGGATCATTTCGAATTTTTCTTCTACATTAATCTCTATTTTATCAGCAGAAAAAACCGGTAAGGATCTGCTTTCTTTTTTTGATGAAGATCAGGCAGAAAAAACACCGGCATTACAGTCCATATCAAAGTGCAATGGCGATATCTCTATCCGGGGCGTGAGTTATCAGTATGATGCTCAATCTCCGATGATTATTAATCGACTGTCTATAGACATACCTGCGGGGCAGCGTGTCGCAGTGATAGGCGAATGCGGAGCAGGAAAAAGCTCATTACTGGGAATGCTATCTGGCTACCTTTCGCCAACAGACGGCGCCATCTTATATGATGGATATAACTTAGGACATTTATCGCAGAACTTTTTTTCTCAGCATTTAAGCGTGGTGACGACACATGATGTTTTATTCACCGGAACCATTGAAAGTAATTTCGCGTTAAAACCGCAAAACGACAGGGGCCGGGTACTCAAGGCGCTTCAGCTGGCGAACTGTGGTTTTATCTTGCAACATCCTATGGGGCTGAAGTTTCCGGTGAATTTTATGGCTAAAAACCTGTCATCCGGACAGCAGCAGCAGTTATTATTAGCACGTAGTCTGAGCAGTAACGCCAGCGTCTTTTTATGGGATGAACCAACATCAAATCTGGATGAGAATACCGAGAAGCAAATTTTTGATAACTTAGATGAGTTTATTCATGGGAAAACGTTGATCATGGTGACGCATCGTCGATATCTGATAAAGTATTTTGACCGGGTTCTGGTAATGAAAGGTGGAAAAATAATCCGTGATTGTTCTCCGGATAAATTATTAATGTAAAATAAGCAGCGCTTGTCGCTGTTATCAGGTGGTACTGCTTAATAAAAAAGACCCGTTGCACAAACGGGGCTTTTTTGTCATTTAACGAGTCGGCAACGTCTTCAATAAGTTTAGCTCGATTCTGTTAGGGCTATTCCACTTGCCATTTTTGGATAACCACACCTGGCGGCCCTCATCAACGGCAATGCGAGGGACGTGATGGTTCGCAAGGCTACCCCTGGCGCGCGATTCCGCGTTGAGATAACCGGTGGGCGACTTCAGCGGCAGCGATAGCGTATCAGGTCAGCACCATCGGCCATTCTGGTGGGGTCTGGCTCATCGTTTCGACCATTACGGCTTCAATGTTATGCCAGATCGCAGCGAGATCCATCATAGTAATACCGAGTAAACCGGTGGCAAACCAGCAGGCGGATACCACGCCCAGACCGCTACTGATCACCGCCAGACCAATATAATCTGATTTACGGAAACGGATATTGAGCGTGCTGGCTAAAAACATGAGCACGGCGCTCAGCAGTTGCCAACGGAGAAGAACGACACCAGTGGTTATGGCAGCCATGAAACATTTCCTCTGAATAGGCCTTTGTCCAGGACAGCACGGCATTGTTCCCGGGAAACGTGGGACATTCTGGCTATCAACGGACATCACATCAACATCGAATGAAACATTGTTTCTGTTTCATTGCTTTTGTGAACTATATCACAAAAACAGGCTTATTCGCCAGATCGGCAATGTATTTTTTGTGCGTTTTATAACCTTATTTTTTGTGTTACTTCTGTGCGTCCGTAGAGAAACTGCCGGAAAGCAAAGATGTATTATTACTACTCTTTTATTTTTTTTCGTGAAATTCAGACCTGATAAAAATATCAAGTTATTTATCAAAAGAAAGGAGTAAAGATGTATACCCCATCGTTTACTTGAGTATAAATCTGATATTATCAAAAATATTTAGCGTCCTGCCTGGTATGCGAGAGAGATTGCGCGTAGTTATTAATGGTAAATGTTGATCGGTAAAAGTCTGTTGCTAATATTGATAAATTCATGCACCGTAAACCTCCGTTTGGTTCACGTCTTATTTTGCCAACAATAGTCACAAATAATGCAGGGAAATAGGCTGAAAATGAGTCAAAGCACACGACGCAAGGTGTTGAGATTTCTCGGAACGATCATTGTGGTGTTACTTCCTGTATTGCTGGCGATCTGGTTTGCTCATATCCGGGCAGTCTCTGAAACCAGAAATCAGTTACATTCATTTGCGCAGTTGGTATTAGATAAAACGGAGCGGGTTATCCTGCAAGCGGATTTAGCCCGCGATGCCGCTGAACAATATCAGGGGCAAGCCTGTACGCCAGCCCATCAACAGCGAATGCTGAATATTATCCGCGGTCGTTTGTACATTAATGAGTTGATTTATGCTAAGGGCCAGCGTTTTCTATGCTCTACGGTTATGACGCCAACAAGTCCTTATTTTATTCCCCGCGCTGACTATAAACGAAAGCCTGACATCGCTATTTATTACTATCGTGATACGCCTTTTTTCAACGGTTATAAAATGACATATATGCAGCAGGGAAACTATGTCGCGGTTATCAATCCCTTATCTTATAGCGAGGTGATGTCAGACGATCCGGCGTTGGCCTGGGGAATGTATGATACGGTGACCAACACCTTTTTCTCCCTGAGTGAACAGGCGCAGGCTGATCAGCTATTACCTTTGGTACGACGGAGTGAACCTGTGTTCCAACAAGGTGAGCGTTTTTATACTCTGGTTAAATCAGCAAAACGACCGGTTGCCGCGATTGTTTCAACCTCAAAGCAACGCTTTTACCAGAACCTCTTTCATCAGCTTACGTTAACGCTACCGTTAGGGATCATCTGTAGCATTATCATCTTATTTATGTGGTCACGATCCCGGCAGGCATATTACTCACCGCGTCGATTGCTGCAACGGGCCATTACCAGGCACCAGCTTTGCCTTCATTATCAGCCGATCATTGATATCCGAAACGGGACATGTGTAGGTGCCGAAGCGCTATTGCGTTGGCCGGGCTATCACGGTCCGGTGATGAGCCCGTGCGAATTTATTCCGCTGGCGGAAAAAGAGGGGATGATTGAGCAGATCACCGATTATGTCGTCGAAGAGGTATTTAATGATTTAGGTGGTTTTCTGGCCGCGCACCCGCATCTTTATGTCTCTATCAATCTCTCTGCCGCCGATTTTCTCTCTTCCCGGCTAATTGTGATGATTCATGAAAAAACGCGTCAGCATTCAGTGCTTGCGCAACAGATAAAAGTTGAAGTGACCGAGCGCGGATTTATTGATGTGCCTAAAATGACGCCGATTATTCAGGCGTTTCGCCAGGCGGGATACGAGGTGGCAATTGATGACTTTGGTACCGGCTATTCGAACTTGCATAACCTGTACTCATTAAATGTCGACCTTTTAAAAATTGATAAATCTTTTGTCGACACGCTAACCACTAATAGCGCCAGCCATTTGATTGTGGAACATATTATTGAAATGGCGCAAAGTTTGCGGCTAAAAATCATTGCTGAGGGGGTTGAAACGGCTGAACAGGTTAGCTGGTTGCTAAAACGCGGCGTTCAGTATTGTCAGGGATGGCACTTTGCGAAGGCGTTACCACCGCAGGAATTCATCGCCTGGCTACAACAAACGCCCGCGCCTCTGACGATACGCGGGCAGACGCCCTACAGGCGGTGACGGTAATCGCTGGGAGTGCGATCGAACTCGCGGCGGAATACACGCGAGAAGGTTTGCTGCGATACATAGCCCAGGTCCATCGCGATATCAAAAATCGGGCGCTCGGTCGTTCGTAGCTCAACGGCCGCCAACAGGAGACGGCGCTGGCGAATATACTCGCCTAATATTTGATGCGTTACCGTACGAAACATCCGCTGCAAATACCACTTGGAGTAGCCCGATTTTTTTGCCACCACATCAATGTTTAGCGGTTGGTCGATATGTTCATCAATCCATTCGATAAGGGTCTGAATTATCTGCTGATGCGACATATTGTTGCCTCTTAAACAGTATTCGATTCGTCGTTTTGTCTGCGGGCGAGTATAATTCCTCAAGTTAACTTGAGGTAAAGCGATTTATGGAAAAAAAATCTCCCCGTTTAAAAGCCTTACTGACGCCGGGGGAAGTTGCGAAACGTAGCGGTGTTGCTGTGTCCGCCCTGCACTTCTATGAAAGCAAAGGGCTAATTACCAGTATCCGTAATAGCGGTAACCAACGGCGATATAAGCGTGACGTGTTGCGTTATGTCGCGATTATCAAGATCGCCCAGCGTATCGGCATCCCGCTGGCAACTATCGGCGACGCGTTTGGTATCTTGCCGGAAGGGCATACGTTAAGCGCGAAAGAGTGGAAGCAGCTCTCATCGCAGTGGCGCGAAGAGTTAGACCGACGTATTCATACGCTGGTGGCGTTGCGCGATGAGCTGGACGGTTGTATCGGCTGCGGCTGTTTATCGCGTAGCGACTGTCCGCTGCGAAATCCAGGCGACAGGCTTGGCGAACACGGGACGGGTGCCCGGCTGCTTGAAGATGATTAACATGCACTCGGCCATCGGGCTGAGTTCACCTAAAACTAAAGCGCCGCTAAGGGCGCTTTAGTTTGTTTCCGGTCTTTGTCTTTCGCTCTATCCCGCTGATTACAGGAGGGTTTCCCCCGACGTCAACACCCCTCATATCGAGCACGTGGTGGAGGTTCCGGTTTGTGTTGATACTGTAAGTGTAAGCGACGACGCCCTGTTCGCCAGCGAAATGCTGATTTTTTAGCCGAAATTTTTACGGCAACTGCCATAATTTTCTATAGTTAGTTGGCATACCTTACAGGAGACAGCCATGCTGACGGTGCACCATTTAAATCAGTCTCGTTCGCAGCGCATCCTGTGGGCGCTGGAAGAGCTGGCGTTGCCTTACCAGATTGTGCGTTACCAGCGTGAAAAGACCATGCTGGCGCCGCCGGCATTGAAAAAAGTGCATCCGCTGGGCAAGTCTCCGGTTATCGAAGATCACGGTATGGTTATTGCGGAATCGGGCGCCATCCTGGAATATTTGCAGGACACTTACGACAGTATCGGACGCTTTAAACCTGCGGATGCGCAGGGGAAACAACACTATCGCTTCTGGCTACATTACGCTGAAGGTTCGCTCATGCCCTTGCTATTGATGAGACTGCTCTTTACCTCTCTGGGTAAACCGCCGGTACCATTGGGCCTGCGAACGTTGGGCGGCGTTATCGGTAAGGGCGCGCAAAAAGCGTACCTCAATCCGCAACTGGAAACCCATGCGCGCTTTATTGACGGGCATCTGGCAAATCACCCCTGGTTTGCCGGAGAGCAGTTAAGTATGGCGGATATCCAGATGAGCTTCCCGCTATTTGCGCTGCTTGCCCGAGGCGGAATCGCTCATCTCGACCATATCAACGCATGGAAAGCGCGGGTAGAAATGCGTCCAGCCTGGCAGCGAGCGATTCAGCAGGGCGGTCCGTTTACCATTCCCGGCGGATAATGGCGTTTTTGTGAGCAGATTGCGCAACGTATTTGCTAACAGCGATGCGAAAAATTGTTGCTGGATTGCGCAGGGACGATAACGTTTGCGCATCGTCTGGCGATTTATTGAGCATACTAAGCAGAAAAGCATAAAAAGCGGCAAAGTTCAGTTGAAAAAGCGTTTATGATCGCTGGATAATCGTTTGCTTTTTTTTGCCACCCGTTTTGTATACGTGGAGCTAAACGTTTGCTTTTTTGCGGCGCCCCGGTTGTCGTAAATGTAGCACAAGGAGATAACGTTGCGCTGTTAGTGGATTACCTCCCACGTATACCGACGAATAATAAATTCTCAGGGGATGTTTTCTATGTCTACGCCTTCAGCGCGTACCGGCGGTTCACTCGACGCCTGGTTTAAAATTTCACAACGCGGGAGCACCGTTCGCCAGGAAGTCGTTGCTGGCTTAACCACGTTTCTCGCGATGGTTTACTCCGTCATCGTGGTGCCAGGGATGCTGGGTAAAGCCGGGTTCCCGCCTGCCGCCGTCTTTGTAGCTACCTGCCTGGTCGCAGGCGTCGGCTCTATTGTTATGGGGCTATGGGCGAATCTGCCGCTGGCTATCGGTTGTGCTATCTCGTTGACGGCGTTTACCGCGTTTAGCCTGGTCCTGGGGCAGCATATTAGCGTCCCGGTCGCGCTTGGCGCCGTATTCCTGATGGGCGTACTGTTTACCGTTATCTCCGCCACCGGCATTCGTAGCTGGATTTTGCGTAACTTGCCGCAGGGCGTGGCCCACGGAACCGGTATCGGTATTGGCCTGTTTTTGTTGCTGATTGCCGCCAACGGCGTCGGCCTGGTCATTAAAAACCCGCTGGATGGCCTGCCGGTCGCGCTGGGCGATTTCGATACCTTCCCGGTGATTATGTCGCTTGTGGGTCTGGCTGTTATTCTCGGTCTGGAAAAACTGAAAGTCCCCGGCGGCATTCTGTTGACCATTATTGGCATTTCTATTGTGGGTTTGCTCTTCGATCCTAACGTCCATTTTTCCGGCATTTTCGCCATGCCTTCGTTGAGCGATGAAAACGGCAACTCACTGATCGGCAGCCTGGATATTATGGGCGCGTTAAACCCTGTCGTTCTGCCAAGCGTGCTGGCGCTGGTGATGACGGCGGTGTTTGATGCGACCGTCACGATCCGTGCGGTCGCAGGGCAGGCTAATCTGCTGGACAAAGACGGACAAATTATCGATGGCGGCAAAGCGCTAACCACCGACTCACTGAGTAGCGTTTTCTCCGGCCTGGTCGGGGCGGCGCCAGCCGCGGTGTATATCGAGTCTGCGGCCGGTACGGCGGCGGGCGGTAAAACGGGCCTGACGGCGATTACCGTGGGCGTGCTGTTTTTGCTGATCCTGTTTCTTTCGCCGCTCTCTTATCTCGTTCCCGTCTACGCAACTGCCCCGGCGCTCATGTATGTCGGTCTGCTGATGCTGAGTAACGTGGCGAAAATCGATTTTGCTGATTTCGTCGATGCGATGGCGGGGCTGGTAACGGCCGTATTTATTGTACTGACCTGTAACATCGTCACCGGGATTATGATCGGCTTTGCCACGCTGGTCGTCGGGCGTCTGGTTTCCGGTGAATGGAGTAAGCTGAATATCGGAACTGTCGTCATTGCGGTCGCGCTGGTCGCTTTTTATGCCGGCGGCTGGGCTATCTAGTTCTGCCTTCATTCTGAAAAACGGGCGGCGTTGGTCGCCCGTTTTCATTTTCAGGACACATCACGTTACCTTTTGCGTTAATCTGAAGAAGGTGAAACCGAGGCATGATGCCTCTCTCCATCATAAAAAACATCGCAAACAGGGAACGCATGGAAATTTTCTTCACAATACTCATCATGACCCTTGTGGTCTCGCTGTCGGGGGTATTTACGCGTGTATTACCCTTCCAGCTTCCTTTACCCCTTATGCAGATCGCCATTGGCGCGCTGTTGGCGTGGCCGACGTTTGGTTTGCATGTGGAATTCGACCCGGAACTCTTCCTGGTGCTGTTTATTCCGCCGCTGCTGTTTGCGGATGGCTGGAAAACGCCGACCCGTGAATTTCTTGAGCATGGACGAGAGATTTTCGGGCTGGCGCTGGCGCTGGTCCTGGTAACGGTTGTGGGAATCGGCTTCCTAATTTATTGGCTGGTGCCCGGCATTCCGCTGATCCCCGCCTTTGCGCTGGCCGCCGTGCTGTCGCCGACCGATGCGGTAGCGCTCTCCGGAATTGTGGGCGAGGGGCGTATCCCGAAAAAAATCATGGGCATTCTGCAGGGAGAGGCGTTAATGAACGACGCCTCCGGTCTGGTATCGCTGAAATTCGCCGTCGCGGTGGCGATGGGGACGATGGTCTTTACCGTCGGCGGCGCGACGCTGGAATTTTTTAAGGTCGCTATCGGCGGTATTCTGGCGGGTTTTGTAGTCAGTTGGCTGTATGGCCGCTCGCTGCGTTTTTTGAGCCGCTGGGGCGGCGATGAACCCGCGACGCAAATTGTCCTGCTGTTTCTGCTGCCCTTCGCGTCTTACCTGATTGCCGAACATATTGGCGTCTCAGGCATCCTGGCCGCGGTTGCCGCCGGGATGACCATCACCCGTTCTGGCGTAATGCGCCGCGCGCCGCTGGCAATGCGTTTGCGTGCGAACAGTACCTGGGCGATGCTGGAATTTGTCTTTAACGGTATGGTCTTTCTGCTGTTGGGACTGCAATTGCCGGGTATTCTGGAATCTTCGCTGGCGGCGGCGGAAGCTGACCCGAATGTCGAAACCTGGATGCTCTTTACCGATATCGTGCTGATTTATGCGGCATTGATGCTGGTTCGCTTCGGCTGGCTGTGGACCATGAAAAAGTTCAGCCTGCGCTTTTTGAAGAAGAAACCGATGGAGTTCGCCAGCTGGACGTCGCGTGAAATTCTGATTGCTTCCTTCGCTGGCGTTCGTGGGGCGATCACCCTGGCTGGTGTGCTCTCTATACCGTTACTTTTGCCGGATGGCAGCGGATTTCCGGCGCGTTATGAACTGGTATTCCTGGCGGCTGGCGTCATTCTGTTCTCGTTGTTTGTCGGCGTGATCATGCTGCCGCTGCTGTTGCAACATCTGGAAGTCGCCGATCATGCGCAACAGTTGAAAGAGGAGCGTATCGCCCGCGCGGCGACGGCGGAAGTGGCGATTGTCGCCATTCAGAAAATGGAAGAGCGTCTGGCGGCGGATACCGAAGAAAACATCGATAATCAGTTGCTTACTGAAGTAAGCTCGCGTGTCATTGGTAACTTGCGTCGCCGTGCCGATGGGCGAAACGATGTCGAAAGCTCCATACAGGAAGAAAACCTGGAGCGACGTTTCCGTCTGGCGGCGCTGCGTTCCGAGCGCGCCGAGTTGTATCATCTGCGCGCCACGCGAGAAATCAGCAATGAAACATTGCAAAAGCTGCTGCACGACCTGGATTTGATGGAAGCGCTACTGATAGAAAATCAGTAGTCCTTGTGGCCCGGTGGCGCCATGCTTATCGGGCCTACAAGTAGGCCGGATAAGGTGCTTGCGCCGCCATCCGGCAAGGGTTTTAACCTATGGCTTACGGTTGTTTCAGCCAAAACCCTTCGCAACAGGTTAACCATGCCCGGGCGCTGTGCGACAGATACACGCCCTCGCGCCAAATCATGCCCAACTGCCAGCGGAGATCGCTTTCCAGCGGCAGCCAGCGCAGCGTGGCCTTATCCAGACGCTGACAAATTGGCTCCGGCAAAATGGCGATACCGACGCCCGCTTGCACCATGGCGGCGAGAAAATCCCATTGCCCGCTGCGCACGGCAATCCGTGGTTTTACGTCATGCTGGCTAAATAAGGTCATCAACTGGCGGCTCAGGGCAAAGTCTTCGTTATAGATAAGAAGAGGATGCTCCGCCAGAGCTTCAGGCGCGATGGAGTCGCAGGTTGTCCACTGACCGGAACGGGGAACCAGCACGCACAGCGGATGACTGAACAGCGATAACGTCGTCAGCCCGCTCGCTTCTTCCACCGGGAGCGCGGTCATCGCAACATCCAGCTCGCCATTCATTACCGCCTGCTGTACCGTCAGGCCGCCAAACTCCGAAATTTTGAGTTCAACGCCAGGGTAGCGTTGTCGAAACAAACTGATTGGCCCGGCCATCAACATGCCGACCATCGGGGGAATACCCAGCCGCAGCACGCCCTTATTGAGATGGTTAATATCGCTCAACTCGGCCTCTAACTGGCGAAACTCAGCGAGGATCGCCAGACCGCGTTCAAACACCACGCGTCCGGTATCGGTCAGCAATAACTTACGTCCGTCGCGGATCAGTAGCGTACAGTTAAGCTCATCTTCAAGATTTTTCAGCATCTTGCTAATGGTGGGCTGGGTGACAAATAACTTCTCCGCTGCGCGGGTGAAACTTTGCTGGCGCACCACCTCGACAAAATAACGCAGCGTTCTGATATCCATGATTATTCCTTCCGACTATGCCTGCAATGATTTTAATTCATTTCTGCCCGTGACGGAGGTTCTCTATACTGGCGCTCCGTATTATTTTTCAGGACATTCCCTCATGGCTGTGGCGATAAGCCGCGTTACGCCTGCCGTTGTGCAACGACTCCAGGTACCGGTTCAGGTACTGCTCTATGCAGGTTTATTCATTTTTTCCCAATATCTTGTCTCCTGGCTGCACCTGCCGTTGCCCGCGAATCTGGTCGGCATGGTACTTATGTTGGCGCTGATCGTTTGCCGGATTATTCCGCTTAGCTGGGTACGCGCAGGCGCACGCTGGCTGCTGGCGGAGATGCTGTTATTCTTTGTTCCCGCCGTCGTGGCGGTAGTGAACTATGCCCATCTGTTACTGGTGGACGGCTGGCGCATTTTCTCGGTGATAGCGATCAGTACCTTAATGGTACTCGGCGCGACGGCGTGGGTGGTGGATAAAGTGTATCGCTATGAGATGAGCAGGCTAAACCGTGAATAACGTTCAGTTAAGCGTACTGTGCCTGGTGATTACGCTGGGAATTTACTTCGCCAATAAGCGCCTGTATCGCCGTTTTCGCAAACTGCCGTTGATGCCATTAGTGTTGACGCCGGCACTGCTGGTGTTAATGCTGGTGTTCGGTCATATCTCCTGGCAAAACTATATTGGCGAATCGCACTGGCTATTGTGGCTGCTCGGCCCGGCGACCATTGCCTTTGCGGTGCCGGTGTACGATAACCTCGCGATTATCAAACGTCACTGGATGTCGCTCACCGCGGGCGTAGTGACGGCGACGGTGGTGGCGGTCACCAGTTCCGTTTGGCTGGCGCGTCTGTTCACGTTATCGGATGAGATTCAGCGTAGTCTGGCGGTACGTTCCGTTACCACTCCATTTGCGCTGGCGGCGGCAGAACCCCTGGGCGGGCAGCCAGATCTGGTGGCGCTGTTCGTGGTCGTCACTGGCGTGTTTGGCATGGCGGTCGGCGACGCGCTATTTTTGCGTCTCTCTATCCGGGAAGGCATGGCAAAAGGAGCAGGATTCGGCGCGGCGTCACATGGGGCGGGCACGGCGCGTTCCTATGAACTTGGTCAGCAGGAGGGCGTCGTCGCCAGTCTGGTAATGATGCTGTCCGGCGTGGTGATGGTACTGGCTGCCCCGCTGGTGGCGAGGGTGATGTTCTGATTTTCCTCCGACCCACGGGGCCGGAGGAAACGGTAAGATTAATGCGCACGCCCTTGTTGTACGCCGAATCCCGTTTGGGAGCGGATAAACTGAGCGCGGAACTGCTCACGTTCACGGTTGCCTTCTGCCGAGTTATCGGTGGCCGAGAAAAACCAGATCCCCAGGAACGCCACGCTGATAGAGAACAGCGCCGGATACTCATACGGGAAGATCGCTTTTTCGTGGCCGAGGATCTGCACCCAAATGGTAGGGCCAAGAATCATCAGCACCACCGCTGTCAGTAAACCTAACCAGCCGCCCAGCATAGCGCCGCGCGTGGTCAGTTTTGACCAGTACATGGAAAGCAGAATGATGGGGAAGTTGCAGCTCGCGGCGATAGCAAACGCCAGGCCCACCATAAAGGCGATGTTCTGATTTTCAAACAGGACGCCGAGGATAATGGCGATCACGCCCAGCACCAGGACGGTGATTTTCGACACCTTCAGCTCTTCACGTTCGGTTGCGCCTTTGCGGAACACGTTGGCGTACAAGTCATGCGACACCGCCGATGCGCCCGCCAGCGTCAGACCGGCGACCACTGCCAGAATGGTGGCAAACGCCACTGCCGAAATAAAGCCGAGGAACAGGTTGCCGCCTACCGCGTTGGCCAGATGCACCGCCGCCATGTTATTGCCGCCAATCAGCGCGCCCGCCGCATCTTTATAGGCGGGATTCGCCCCCACCAGCATGATAGCGCCGAAACCGATAATAAAGGTCAGAATGTAGAAATAGCCCATAAAACCGGTGGCATAGAACACGCTCTTGCGCGCTTCGCGAGCATCGCTGACCGTAAAGAAACGCATCAGAATATGCGGCAAGCCGGCGGTGCCGAACATCAGTCCCAGACCCAACGACAACGCCGAAATCGGATCTTGCACCAACCCTCCTGGGCTCATAATAGCCGTGCCTTTCGGGTGTACCGCCATGGCTTCGGTAAACAGATTATTGAAGCTAAAGCCGACGTGTTTCATCACCATAAAGGCCATAAAACTGGCGCCAAACAGCAACAGGACGGCTTTGATAATTTGCACCCACGTTGTCGCCAGCATCCCGCCGAACAGCACGTACATCATCATCAGCACGCCGACCAGCACCACGGCGATGTGATAGTTGAGGCCGAACAGCAGTTCAATCAGTTTACCGGCGCCGACCATTTGGGCGATGAGATAAAGCGCCACCACTACCAGGGAGCCACAGGCCGAAAGAATACGGATTGGCCCCTGTTTCAGGCGATAAGAGGCAACGTCAGCAAAAGTATAACGTCCCAGATTACGCAGGCGCTCGGCAATCAAAAACAGGATGATTGGCCAGCCGACAAGGAAGCCCAGCGAATAGATCAGCCCGTCATAACCGGAGGTAAACACCAGCGCGGAAATGCCGAGAAATGACGCGGCGGACATATAGTCGCCGGCAATCGCCAGGCCGTTCTGGAACCCGGTGATATTGCCGCCTGCGGTGTAGTAGTCGCTACGGGAACGTACGCGTTTAGAGGCCCAGTAGGTAATACCGAGCGTAAACACGACGAAAATCAAAAACATGATAATCGCCTGCCAGTTGGTGGGCTGGTGTTCAACCGCGCCGCTAATGGCATCCGCCGCATGAGCGGCGAAGGGGAGTGCGGCGGCAAGCGCCGTCAGAACTCTCTTCATAATGCTTTCACCTCATGCAGTACGGCGTTATTAAGACGATCGAATTCGCCATTCGCCCGCCAGATATAAATTCCGGTCAACACAAAAGAAATCACAATCACCCCGACGCCAATGGGAATTCCTCGGGTGACGCTGGTTCCCGCATGTAGAGGCGTGCCCAGCCAGCCAGGCGCGAAGGCGATCAGTAAAATAAAGCTGATATAAACCGCCAGCATGATAACCGACAGAATCGTGGCAAACCGTTGCCGTTTTTCAACTAATTCCCTGAAACGCGCACTGTCTTCTATCCGCTGATAAATTTGGTCATTCATCACAGAGCTCTCCAGAGGTCCCCCTGCGTCTTTCGCGCTACAGGCGCGTTGGCCGCACTCGCGCGCCCCAGCCACATAGTGAACTATGCTGCTGAGGGTGTGCTCGCTTGCCGCCTTCCTGTAACACGAAATCCTTTGGGGGAGGGTTTTTTATATTTCCCTCTCCCGGTTTGAGAGAGGGCAGGGGTAGGGTCGTAGGCCGGATAAAACGCGTTCGCGTTGCCATCCGGCATTTATGGTTATGACGGCATCGCGATGGCCTGCTTCTCTTCGAGCAGTTTCTCCACCACGCCAGGATCGGCGAGAGTCGAGGTATCGCCCAGATTGCTGGTATCGCCCGCCGCGATTTTGCGCAAAATGCGGCGCATAATTTTGCCGGAACGGGTTTTTGGCAGTGAGTCGGTCCAGTGCAGCACGTCCGGCGTCGCCAGTGGGCCAATCTCTTTACGTACCCAGTTGCGCACCTCCGCGTACAGTTCTGGCGACGGCTCCTCGCCGTGGTTGAGCGTCACATAAGCGTAAATCGCCTGGCCTTTGATAGCGTGTGGAATACCCACCACCGCCGCTTCGGCGATCTTCGGATGCGCCACCAGCGCCGATTCGATTTCCGCCGTACCCAGACGGTGGCCGGAGACGTTTAACACGTCATCCACGCGACCGGTGATCCAGTAATAGCCGTCTTCATCGCGACGAGCGCCGTCGCCGCTGAAATACATATTCTTAAAGGTAGAGAAATAGGTCTGCTCAAAACGTTCATGATCGCCGAACAGAGTGCGCGCCTGGCCCGGCCAGGAATCGGTGATGACCAGATTGCCTTCCGTCGCGCCTTCTTGCGGATGGCCTTCGTTATCCACCAGCGCAGGCTGTACGCCAAAGAAAGGACGGGTGGCGGAACCGGCTTTCAGTTCGATAGCGCCTGGTAGCGGCGTGATCATAAAACCGCCTGTTTCAGTCTGCCACCAGGTGTCGACGACCGGACATTTTTCCTTGCCGATCTTCTTCCAGTACCATTCCCACGCTTCGGGATTGATCGGCTCGCCGACGGAACCCAGAATGCGCAGTGAAGAACGGTCGGTGCCTTCAATGGCTTTATCGCCTTCCGCCATCAGCGCGCGGATAGCCGTCGGGGCGGTATAAAGAATGTTGACCTGGTGTTTGTCGACCACCTGGCACATGCGAGCGGGCGTTGGCCAATTCGGCACGCCTTCAAACATTAAGGTGGTCGCGCCGCAGGCCAGCGGGCCATACAACAGATAGCTGTGCCCCGTCACCCAACCCACATCGGCGGTACACCAGTAAATATCGCCAGGGTGATAATCAAAGACATACTTAAAGGTGGTCGCGGCGTAGACCAGATAGCCGCCGGTGGTGTGCAGCACGCCTTTCGGCTTGCCGGTGGAGCCGGAGGTATAAAGGATAAACAGCGGATCTTCGGCATTCATCGCTTCAGGCTGGTGCTCAGGGCTGGCTTTTTCAATCAAATCGCGCCACCACAGGTCGCGGCCTTCTTGCCAGTCAATGTCGCTGCCGGTGCGCTTCAGGACGATCACATGCTCAACGCTAGTGACATTCGGGTTTTTCAGCGCGTCATCGACATTCTTTTTCAGCGGGATACTGCGTCCGGCACGTACACCTTCGTCAGCGGTGATCACCAGCCGCGAGCTGGAGTCGATAATGCGTCCGGCGACGGCTTCCGGCGAGAAGCCCCCGAAGATCACCGAATGCACCGCACCGATGCGGGCGCAGGCCAACATTGCCACCGCCGCTTCCGGCACCATCGGCATATAAATCGCTACCACATCGCCTTTTTTAATGCCCAGATCCAGCAGCGTATTCGCGAAACGGCAGACATCGCGATGCAGTTCGCGATAAGAGATATGTTTACTCTGCGACGCGTCATCGCCTTCCCAGATAATGGCGGTGCGATCGCCATTTTCCTGCAAATGGCGGTCAAGACAGTTCGCCGCCAGATTCAGCGTGCCGTCCTCGTACCATTTAATCGACACATTGCCTGGCGCAAAGGAGGTGTTTTTCACTTTTTGGTACGGCGTGATCCAATCGAGAATTTTTCCCTGTTCGCCCCAAAACGTATCGGGGTCGTTAATAGACTGTTTATATTTAGTCTCATACTGCTCTGGATTTATCAGGCAACGATCCGCAATGTTGGCGGGAATGGCGTGTTTATGTGTTTGGCTCATGCTGTTGTTCTCCTTGTGGGATGTTAATAATATGTCGCATAAACGTTAAATGTAGGGTCTTAATAAGTTTTGTTTAGTATTTGGGCGACAGATCACGCAAAAAGGGAACTGTGCAAATAAGCAGCAATCTATTTTTTGATTGTGTCCCGCAAAATTAGATAAATTTTCGGGATAACATGACGTTATATGAAATTTTTTAAAAAAGTGATCCGTGTCCGGAAATCAGAAAAGAGAGGGAGTTTTGTCCAGGTTACTAACTCTAAAGTGGTATTTTGCATACACTTACAATTGATTAAAGACAACATTTTAAGTGTGGTTATTTGTTACACATAGAGGAGATCAATGTAATAACAGTATTTGTGCGGTTGCTGTTATGGAAAACGATAAAAAATCGCCATTAAAGATAATGGCGCAATCTGGATGAGAGCTCTATGGCAAGGAAAACACTACGCGCACGCCGTTTCTTCAGCCTTATATTTCCTTTTTTCTTCATTACCTCTGTTTACGCTGAGCAAACGCCTGTATCCGCAAAAACCGTTACTGTGGAAGCGAAAAATGAAACGTTCGCGCCTCAACACCCCGACCAATATCAGTCATGGAAAGCGACGTCAGAACAGTCTGCCCGTGAAGATGCGCTGGCGGAAGACCCTCGTCTGGTGATCCTGTGGGCGGGCTATCCCTTCTCCCGTGACTACAACAAACCACGCGGCCACGCGTATGCGGTAACTGACGTGCGCGAAACGCTGCGTACCGGCGCGCCAAAAACGGCGGAAGACGGCCCGTTGCCGATGGCCTGCTGGAGCTGTAAAAGCCCTGATGTCGCGCGCCTTATCCAACAAGAAGGCGAAGACGGCTACTTCCATGGCAAATGGGCGCGCGGCGGCCCGGAAATTGTCAACGATTTGGGCTGTGCCGACTGTCATAACACCGCGTCGGACGATTTCGCCCAGGGGAAGCCAGCGTTAACGTTGTCGCGCCCCTATGCTGAACGGGCGATGGAGGCTATCGGCAAACCGTTTGAGAAAGCCGGTCGCTTTGATCAGCAATCGATGGTCTGCGGTCAGTGCCACGTGGAGTACTACTTTGACGGTAAAAACAAAGCCGTTAAATTTCCGTGGGACGAAGGCATGAAGGTCGAAAATATGGAGCAATACTACGACGCCATCGCCTTCTCTGACTGGACTAACTCGCTGTCGAAAACCCCGATGCTCAAAGCGCAGCACCCGGAATATGAAACCTGGAGCGCGGGCATTCACGGTAAGAACAACGTGACCTGTATCGACTGTCACATGCCGAAAGTACAGAACGCCGAAGGCAAGCTCTACACCGACCATAAAATCGGCAACCCGTTCGACAATTTCGCGCAAACCTGCGCCAACTGCCACACCCAGGACAAAGCGTCCCTGCAAAAAGTGGTCGCCGAGCGTAAACAGGCGATTCATGACCTGAAAATCAAGGTTGAAGATCAGCTGGTACATGCGCACTTCGAAGCGAAAGCCGCATGGGATGCGGGGGCGACAGACGCGGAAATGAAACCGATTCTGAACGATATTCGCCACGCGCAGTGGCGTTGGGATCTGGCGATTGCGTCACACGGTATTCATATGCATGCCCCGGAAGAAGGTCTACGGATGTTAGGCAGTGCGATGGATAAAGCCGCGGATGCCCGTACTAAACTGGCGCGACTGCTGGCGACCAAAGGCATTACCCATGAAATTCCGCTGCCGGATATTTCGACGAAAGAGAAGGCGCAGAAAGCGATTGGTTTGAATATGCAACAAATCAACGCGGAGAAGCAGGACTTCCTGAAAACGGTCGTACCGCAGTGGGAAGATCAGGCGCGTAAAAACGGTCTGTTAAGCCAATAACCCCATTCCGCCCCGTAAGGGGTGGATAACTCAACGGAGTGAATATGAGCGTATTACGTTCGTTATTAACTGCTGGGGTGCTGGCGTCAGGCCTGTTCTGGAGCCTGAGTGGAATTACTGCCACGCCAACGCCGCAGGAGTCGGATCAACGCTGGACGGTCACCCAGCAGCGTAATCCGGATGCTGCCTGTCTGGACTGTCACAAGCCGGACACCGAAGGTATGCACGGTAAACATACGGGCGCTATCAACCCGAACAATAAATTGCCGATAACCTGTACCAACTGCCACGGTCAACCGTCGCTTCACCACCGTGAAGGGGTGAAAGATGTGATGCGTTTTAACGACCCGATGTATACGGTAGAGCAGCAGAACAGCGTCTGTATGTCCTGCCACTTGCCTGAACAACTGCAAAAAGCGTTCTGGCCGCACGATGTTCATGTTACTAAAGTGACCTGCGCCAGTTGCCATTCCCTGCATCCGCAGCAAGACACGATGCAGACGCTAAGCGAGAAAGGGCGGATCAAAATATGCGTGGATTGCCACAGCGATCAGCGTACTAACCCGCACTTTAATCCGGCGTCCGTTCCGTTGCTTAAGGAGCAGCCATGAGTTGCACCCGACGTCAATTTATTACCCGCGTCGGCGCGCTGGCGGCGGTCAGTGGGATGGCAGGACGCGTTGTAGCGAACACGTTGAATATTAACGGCGTGCGTTATGGCATGGTACACGATGAGTCATTATGCATCGGCTGCACGGCCTGCATGGATGCCTGTCGGGAAGTCAACAACGTGCCGGAAGGCGTATCGCGCCTGACGATTATTCGCAGCGAGCCGCAGGGGACGTTTCCTGATGTGAAATATCGCTTCTTCCGCCACTCGTGCCAGCATTGCGACCATGCCCCCTGCGTTGACGTCTGCCCGACGGGGGCATCATTCCGCGATGCCGCCAGTGGTATTGTCGACGTGAACCCGGACCTTTGCGTCGGCTGTCAGTACTGCATTGCCGCGTGTCCCTACCGCGTGCGCTTTATCCATCCGGTCAGTAAGACGGCGGATAAGTGCGATTTCTGCCGGAAAATCAACCTGAAAGCGGGCAAACAGCCCGCCTGCGTTGAGTCATGTCCAACGAAGGCGCTGACGTTTGGTAATCTGGACGATCCCAACAGCGATATCTCCCGTTTGTTGCGGCAAAAAACCACCTATCGTTACAAGCTGGCGCTGGGCACAAAACCGAAGGTCTACCGCGTTCCCTTTAACTATGGGGAGGTGAGCCAATGACATCCGCTTCTCCATTTCATTTTGCATCACTGGTGTGGGACTGGCCCATCGCCATCTATCTGTTTCTGATTGGCATCTCCGCCGGACTGGTCACGTTGGCGATTCTGCTGCGTCGCTTCCATCCGGAGGCGGGCGGTTCGGACAGCACGCTGCTGCGCACTACGCTGGTGTTAGGGCCGGGGGCGATTATCTTCGGTCTGCTGATTCTGGTCTTCCACCTGACGCGCCCGTGGACCTTCTGGAAGCTGATGTTCCACTACAGCTTTACCTCGGTGATGTCGATGGGGGGGATGCTGTTCCAGCTCTACATGGTGGTGTTAGTGCTGTGGCTGGCAAAAATCTTTGAAAAAGAGGTGATTGCCCTGCAGCAGCGTTGGCTGCCGCGGTTAGAGCTCGTGCAGAAAGTGTTGGCGCTAATAACGCCGTTTCATCGCGTGCTGGAGACGTTAATGCTGGTACTGGCGGTTCTGCTCGGGGCGTATACCGGCTTTCTGCTGTCGGCGCTGAAATCCTATCCGTTCCTGAATAACCCGATCCTGCCGGCGCTGTTCCTGTTCTCCGGCATCTCCTCCGGCGCGGCGGTGGCGCTGATCGCTATGGCGTTACGCCATCGTAGCAACCCGCACAGCACCGAGGCGCGCTTTGTACATCGCATGGAAACCCCGGTGGTATGGCTGGAGATCTTCCTGCTGGCGGCCTTTTTTATCGGGCTGGCGCTGGGCGATGACGGCAAAATGCGCGCGCTGGCGGCGGCGCTGGGCGGCGGATTCTGGAGCTGGTGGTTCTGGCTTGGGGTCGTAGGGCTGGGATTGATTATCCCGCTGCTGCTGAAGCCCTGGGCAAACCGTAGCGTCACGTTTCACGGCGTGCTGCTGCTGCGCTTTTTCATTCTTTATGCGGGACAGCTAACGGTTGCATAATCTGGACATCTTCCTTCCTGAAGCCGGATTTCTGGCGCTGTTGTTGAGTCTCGGGGTCAACGTGCTGACCCCGCTGGCGACGTGGTGCGGGATGGGGCTGCACTGGCGCGGCGTCATGCGCCTGACGACCTGCGGCGCGTGGACGGCGTTCACGCTGCTGCTACTGGCGTTTGCGATTCTGGTTAGCTGTTTTCTGACCAGCGATTTTTCGGTCGTTTATGTTGCGCAGCATAGCCATAGTCAGTTGTCATGGGGACTGAAACTGGCGGCGGTATGGGGCGGTCATGAAGGCTCGCTCCTGCTGTGGGCGCTGCTTCTTTCGGGATGGACGGCGCTATTCGCCTGGCGCTCCCGGCATGAATCTGACGCGCTTTTTCCGCTGACCCTGAGCATCTTGTCCCTCATTATGGCTTCGCTGCTGCTATTTATTGTGCTGTGGTCCGATCCGTTCCTGCGTATTTTCCCTCCCGCCATGGAAGGGCGCGACCTTAATCCCATGCTGCAACATCTGGGGCTGATCTTACATCCGCCGCTGCTCTATCTGGGTTATGGCGGCCTGATGACCGCGGCGAGCGTAGCGCTGGCTTCGCTACTGTGCGGCGGCTTTAACGCCGCAACCGCCTGGGTTTGCTGGCGCTGGGCGTTACCCAGTTGGTGCGCTCTGACGCTGGGGATCATTCTCGGATCGTGGTGGGCGTATTGCGAACTGGGCTGGGGCGGCTGGTGGTTCTGGGACTCGGTGGAAAATGCCTCATTGTTGCCGTGGCTTGCCGCCAGCGCGTTGCTGCACAGTCTGTATGTCAGCCGCCAGCGCGGGGGCTTCCGTCACTGGTCGTTGCTGCTGGCGATACTGACGCTGATCCTCTCGTTGCTGGGAGCGCTGATTGTGCGTTCCGGCATTCTGCTTTCCGTCCATGCTTTTGCGCTGGATAACGTGCGCGCGGTGCCGCTGTTTACCCTTTTTGCCGCGTTAAGTCTGGCATCGCTTGCTCTGTACGGCTGGCGGGCGCGGGAGCCGTATCCGGCGACGCGTTTGGGCGGCGGAAAGTGCGAAACGCTCATTCTGACGACGCTGCTGCTCTTTAGCGCCGTCTTGTTGATCGTGCTGGTCGGGACGCTCTACCCCATGATTTATGGTTTGATGGGCTGGGGAAGGCTTTCGGTGGGCGCGCCCTATTTTAATCGCGTCACGCTGCCGTTTGGCCTGCTGATGCTGGTAGTTATCGTGCTGGCGACAATCAGAAGCCGCAAAGTCTCTGTGCGTTGTCAGCTTCCGGCATTGCTGGCGCATACGGGCGTATTTATCTTCGCCGCCGGGATCATGGTTTCCAGCGGTAGTCGGCATGAAATCAGCCTTAACCTCAGCCCCGGTCAGCAGGTAGTACTGGCGGGCTATACCTTTCGTTTCGAGCGTCTGGATCTGGAGGCCAAAGGCAACTACACCAGTGAAAAAGCGCGGATCACGTTGTGGCGAAATGAAAAACGCATTGGCAGCCTGCAGCCTGAAAGGCGCTTCTATGCCGCGCGTCGTCAACAGATGATGGAGCCGGGGATTCACTGGAACCTGCTACATGACTGGTACGCGGTGATGGGCGAAAAAACCGGACCGGATCGTTACGCCATGCGCTTATACGTGCAGACCGGCGTGCGCTGGATCTGGGGTGGGGGATTGTTGATGGTGTGTGGCGCGCTGCTGAGCGGATGGCGGGGGAGGAAGCATCCTGAGTTATTGCCTGATGGCGCTGCGCTTATCAGGCCTATGAGTGAAAAGCATGGTAGGCCGGATAAGGCGTTTACGCCGCCATCCGGCAAGACGATGTTACTTGTGGCTTTTCTGATTTTTCTGCCTTTTAGCACCCACGCCCAGGTGGTGGATACCTGGCGCTTTGACAATCCACAACAGCAGGAAAAAGCGCTATCTATTGCCGGTCAACTGCGCTGTCCGCAGTGTCAGAACCAGAATTTGCTGGAATCCAATGCGCCCGTGGCGGTCAGTATGCGCCATCAGGTTTACAGCATGGTGGCCGAAGGTAAAAACGAAGCGGAAATCACCGCCTGGATGACCGACCGTTATGGTGATTTCGTACGCTACAACCCGCCGTTGAATGAGCAAACGCTGCTGTTGTGGACGCTGCCGTACCTGCTGTTATTGCTGGTGGGTGTGGTGGCCTGGCGGGTGAGAAAGCGTCAGCACGCAGAAAAGGGGGAACAATGAGCCAGTCTGAACACTCCACTGCGCCGTTACGTCCCATGCCCGTAAAGCGCCTGGCGGCTGCGGCGGTATTGATGGTGGCTGCCTGTGTCGGCGGCTATCTGTTGACGCCGAAATGGCAGGCTGTACGTAGCGAGCAACAGCGTCTGGCCGATCCGCTACGTGACTTTACGAACCCGCAAACGCCAGAGGCGCAGCTTTCCAGGCTGCAAGAAAAAATCCGCGCCAATCCGCAGGATAGAGAGCAATGGGCACGGCTGGGCGAGTATTATCTCTATCGCAATGCGTATGACAATGCGCTGCTGGCATATCGTCAGGCGTTGCGTCTGCGAGGCGATAACGCGCAGCTTTTCGCCGCGCTGGCAACGGTGCTGTATTACCAGGCCGGGCAACATATGACGCCTGCGACGCGTGAAATGATTAATAAAGCGTTAGCGCTGGATGCGACAGAAGTGACCGCGCAGATGCTGCTGGCGGCGGATGCGTTTATGCAGGCGGATTATGCGCAAGCCGTGTCGCTGTGGCAAACCTTACTGGATGCCAACTCGCCGCGAGTGAACCGCGCGCAGCTGGTAGAGGCCATTAATTTGGCTAAATTGTTACAAAATCGGCAGAAATAATTTTTTCTTTTTTGTGACTTTTGTCATGTGTGCTGTTTAAAAAAACGGCGAATGAGACACAAGTAAAAATTAATTACCTCAGTGTATTATTCGTTTTTGACGAAGTAAAAAACTTTCCATAACAAATAGTTATTCATTATTAACGCCATAAAATCGCGTTATTATGCATAAAAACAGCCAAAAGCCCTGTTATGAAAGGGTTGCGCAAGACGCTATGCAAATGATACTGATTATGCGCGTTAAAAAACTCTACAAACCAACGCAACACAAATCATACCCTTTCAGTATGTATTGCTCTCATGCTTTCGGCGGAGAGCAACGCTTCATCGAGGAAGTCTGTTGTTATGAAAAATTTGAAAGTCAGCCTGGCCTGGCAAATTTTGCTGGCTATGGTGCTGGGCATTCTGTTGGGCAGCTATCTGCATTATCACAGTGACAGTCGTGAATGGCTGATTGCCAACCTGCTGTCGCCTGCTGGCGATATCTTTATCCATCTGATTAAAATGATCGTCGTGCCGATCGTGATCTCGACTCTGATTGTCGGCATCGCCGGCGTTGGCGATGCAAAACAGCTAGGCCGTATCGGCGCCAAAACCATTCTCTATTTTGAACTGATCACCACGGTGGCGATTATCCTCGGCATTACGCTGGCGAATGTCTTTCAGCCAGGCTCAGGCATTGATATGTCGCAACTGGCGACCGTCGATATTTCGAAATACCAGAACACCACGGCGGAAGTACAAAGTCATGCGCATGGGCTGATGGGGACGATACTGTCGCTGGTGCCGACCAATATCATCGCATCGATGGCCAAAGGGGATATGCTGCCAATTATCTTTTTCTCGGTCCTGTTTGGGCTGGGGTTGTCGTCCCTGCCGGCAACGCACCGCGAACCGCTGGTGACGGTATTTCGTTCCATCTCTGAAACCATGTTTAAAGTCACCCATATGGTGATGCGCTATGCGCCAGTGGGCGTTTTTGCGCTGATCGCCGTCACGGTGGCGAATTTTGGTTTCGCGTCGCTGTGGCCGCTGGCGAAACTGGTGCTGCTGGTACACTTTGCCATTATCTTCTTTGCGCTTGTAGTGCTGGGCATCGTGGCGCGCCTGTGCGGGTTAAGTATCTGGATTCTGATTCGCATTCTGAAAGATGAATTGATTCTGGCGTACTCGACCGCCAGCTCCGAGAGCGTACTGCTGCGCATTATCGAGAAGATGGAAGCTTACGGCGCGCCAGCCTCTATCACCAGTTTCGTGGTACCGACCGGTTACTCATTTAACCTCGACGGCTCCACGTTATACCAGAGCATCGCCGCCATTTTTATCGCGCAGCTATACGGTATCGACCTGTCGCTGTGGCAGGAAATTGTACTGGTGCTGACGCTGATGGTGACGTCGAAAGGGATTGCCGGCGTGCCAGGCGTTTCCTTCGTGGTGTTACTGGCGACGCTGGGCAGCGTGGGCATTCCGCTGGAAGGGCTGGCGTTTATCGCTGGTGTCGACCGTATCCTCGACATGGCGCGTACTGCGCTAAATGTGGTGGGGAATGCGCTGGCGGTGCTGGTGATCGCCAAGTGGGAACACAAGTTTGACCGCAAAAAAGCGCTGGCCTACGAGCGCGACGTGCTGGGCAAATTTGATAAAACCGCCCAATAACGGATTGCCGGATGGCGCTTTGCTTATCCGGCCTACAGCGAAAGAGAATGTAGGCCGGATAAGGCGTTCACGCTGCCACCCGGCAACCTACTCCGGGTTGCCTGATGGCGCTACGCTTATCAGGCCTACAACGACTACGTTCATCCGACAATAAACATCAGCCATTTGTTAGCGTTTCGAACTCTTCGCAACCGGTATCAAACCCTTCCAGACAGCTTAGATTCAACCAGTGCAACGCCTTCTGCTTATTCTTTTCAATAAAGCCCGGTTCACCGTTTAAAAACATCATTCCCGCCCAGTATTCTGAATAGCCGGTACGGGAAATGGCGGAACTGCGTTTGAAATACCAGGCGGCTTTTTCATCATCGGCGGCAATGCCCACGCCGTTGGCGTAAATCAGGCCAAGCAACATTTGCGCATCCACCGCGGAGTCGTTATCCAGATCTTCAGAGGCCTTTTGCAGCAGCGAGATGGCTTTTGGGTAGTCCGGGCGCCCGGCCTGGGTGTTGACCAGGATCCGCGCCAGCGTAATTTCTCCCGCTTTACTGCCCGCGTTAGCCGCCTTTTCAGCCAGCTTTTTCGCGTCGGGATAATCCAGGCTTACCGGATTAGTGATTTTGATTTGCGCCAGTAGCGCGCAGGCGTCGGCGTCGCCACTGTCGGCGGCTTTTTGCGCCCAGTATTCAGCTTTGTTCAAATCGCCATAGCTCAACCAACTGTCGGCCAGAAAATATTGTGCGCGTCTGTCACCTGCCTCTGCTGCCTGCAAATACTGGCTACCCGGCTCAGGATCTGCGGCATGGGCAAAGAATGTCATAAACAACATCAATGCAAGAAGTAGTTTCATTTTGAATTTTATTTAGGGTACGGAAAAGACAGTATAAAGAGATCGTATGGATAAAAAAACAGCCTCCGGGCGGAGGCTGTTATAGGGAAAATGCCTGATGGCGATGCTAATGCATCTTATCAGGCCTACAGTAGACGCAGGCCGAATAAAGCATTCTGATGCCGCCATCCGGCAGATCAACCCATTGCGCTTTCGCGCAGGCGGGTTTTCAGCTTGTTGTACTCATCAATCACATACTGCTCGGCGGCTCGCTGATCGGCGATCGGCTCAACGCGTACGGCGCAGTATTTGTACTCCGGCGTTTTGGTAATCGGGCTGAGGTTTTCAGTCACCAGCTCGTTACAGGCGCCAATCCACCACTGGTAGGTCATGTAAATCGCCCCTTTGTTCGGGCGATCGCTGACCTGCGCGCGGGTGATGATTTTACCTTTGCGCGAATGAACCCACACCAGCGCTTCATCTTCAATGCCCAGACGCGCGGCGTCGGCGGTATTGATTTGCGCATAGCCCGGTTCATCGGCCAGCGCGGCCAGCGCCGCACAGTTACCGGTCATTGAGCGGCAGGAGTAGTGGCCGACTTCGCGCACCGTCGACAGTACCAGCGGGTACTCTTCGGTGAGTTTATCGATAGGCGCTACCCAGTCGCAGGTGAAGAACTGCGCCAGACCGTTGGGGGTATCGAACTTCTCTTTAAAGAGGTACGAGGTTCCCTGATCGGCATCCGACGTGTCGCGGCACGGCCACTGGATATAGCCCAGCTCGCCCATTTTCTCGTAAGTGGCACCGTAGAAATCCGGGCACAGATGACGCAACTCATCCCAGATCTCCTGGGGGTTGTTGTAGTGCATCGGATAGCCCATCCGGGTGGCGATTTCACTGATAATCTGCCAGTCGGTTTTCAGGTCCCACTTCGGTTCAACGGCTTTAAAGAAGCGCTGGAAGCCACGGTCAGCCGCAGAGAAGACGCCTTCATGCTCGCCCCAGGAGGTGGAGGGTAAAATCACATCCGCCGCCGACGCGGTTTTGGTCATGAAGATATCCTGCACGATGACCAGTTCCAGATCCTCAAACGCTTTACGTACTGCAGAGAGTTCCGCATCGGTTTGCAGCGGATCTTCACCCATAATGTACGCCGCGCGCACTTCGCCATGCGCCGCACGGTGCGGCAGCTCGCTGATGCGATAGCCGGTATGCGCAGGCAGACTTTCTACGCCCCAGGCTTTAGCGAACTTCTCGCGGTTTTCCGGGAACTTAACGTACTGGTAGCCCGGATAAGTATCCGGGAGCGCGCCCATATCGCACGCGCCCTGAACGTTGTTCTGGCCGCGAACCGGGTTAACGCCCGCGCTTGGCTTGCCGAGGTTGCCGGTCAGCATCGCGAGGCTGGTCAGTGAACGCACGGTTTCCACACCCTGATAGAACTGGGTGACGCCCATACCCCACAAGATCGCTGCGCTTTTCGCGCTGGCATACATCCGCGCCGCCTGACGAATCTCCTGTGCGCTCACGCCAGTGATCTCTTCGACGGACTCCGGCGTATAGCCTTCGACAATCTTACTGTACTCTTCAAAACCTTCGGTACGGCTGGCGACAAACGCTTTGTCGTACAGGTTTTCTTCAATAATGACATGCCCCATGGCGTTGAGCAGCGCGATATTCGAGCCGTTTTTCAACGCGATATGCATGTCAGCGATGCGCGCGGTTTCAATTTTGCGCGGATCACAGACGATAATTTTCGCCCCGTTGCGTTTAGCGTTAATTACATGATTCGCCACGATAGGGTGGGAATCCGCCGGGTTATACCCGAAGACGAACACTAAATCAGTGTTATCAATTTCGTTAATCGCATTACTCATTGCGCCGTTACCGACCGATTGGTGCAGACCTGCAACCGATGGGCCGTGTCAGACGCGAGCGCAGCAGTCAACGTTATTGGTACCAATAACGGCGCGTGCGAATTTTTGCATTACATAGTTGGTTTCATTTCCGGTACCGCGAGAGGAGCCGGTTGTCTGGATTGCATCCGGACCGTACTTCGCTTTGATGGCGCTCAAACGTTCAGCGACGTAATTGAGCGCTTCATCCCAGGAAACAGATTCCAGTTTGCCGCCACGCTGGCGACGGATCATTGGGGTTTTCAGGCGCGGGGTCAGGATCTGGGTATCATTAATAAAATCCCAGCCGTAGTAGCCCTTCAGACACAGGGTACCCTGGTTGGTTTTCCCCTGCGCCGCCTCAGCCCGGACGATTTTGCCGTTATCGACCACCAGATTGATTTTGCAACCTGATGCGCAATACGGGCAAACCGTGACGACTTTTTTCATCGGTTTCGCTCCAGTTAATCAAATCGCGCATACGCGCTGTCGCCCTCAGTATGCATGTTTTATGCCACTTTTTTAGTATGGGCTTTCCCTGATATTACGGGCGAATTTTGCTCAAAACCCTGACGAAAAACAGGCTATCGTCAGTTTTGACGTGTCGAAAGAAAATACCGCATGACATTTATTATGGGGAGAAACGCTGAGCGCAGGCCAGATAAGGCGGAGCCGCCATCCGGCAATCTGCTCTGCCTGAAGTGGAAATTACCCGGATGGATAGACTCAAGGCCAGGGAACGCTTTGAGACTAACGCCAGGATAGAACAGGCCGCGGCAGGCAGTTCCATACCGCGGCCCGGCTTCAGAGGAGGCTGAAAAGGATTATCGCGGCAAAAATAGCGGCAATAACGAGATATTTCAGCGCGTAATAGAGAGTGCGGTTTTTCTTTTTCAGCCGTTGCCCGGCATCGCGTGCTGCGTGAACGTATTTAAAGATGCGATTAATCGCACCGGTGCGATCGTTCTCGTCGTTTGGCGAACTGGCGGCGGACATCAACGATGCGCCGACCCAGTGGTTTACGCTCTGCGCCCAGCGCCATTTCATTGGACGCTCAATATCGCAAAAGAGGATAATACGCGTCTGCTCAGTTTTATTTTCCGCCCAATGAACGTAGGTTTCGTCGAAGATGACGGCTTCGCCGTCGCGCCAGCTATGGCGCTGTCGATCAACTTCAATAAAACAGCGGTCGTCATTCGGTGTGCTTAATCCAAGATGGTAACGTACTGAACCGGCATAGGGGTCGCGATGTTTTCCCAGATAGGCCCCGGGAGGCAACTCGGCGAACATCGCCGCTTTAATAGAGGGGATGTTGTTGACCAGCTTTGTCGTTATCGGGCATAACGTTTCCGCCGACGGGTGGGCATCGGAATACCATTTAAGGTAAAACCGTTTCCAGCCGCGCTTGAAAAAGGTGTTGAATCCGGCGTCGTTATTGGCCTGCACGGCTTTTATGTGATGCTGAAGCCGTAGCGCCTCTTCACGAATCACCTGCCAGTTTTCCGTCAGCTTCTGCAGTTCTGGAAATGCCGTGGTATCAAAGTACGGCTGCTTTGCCGGTAACGTTGAGAAGCGAGTCATGAACATATTGATCGGCGCCATAAACGTCGAGTGGTCAAAGAGTTGACGGGAAAGTTTTTGTTTTTCCACACCGCGTGAATGCGCATAAATGACGCTGATAATAAAAATACCGATAATGATTGCTGCGAACATAACGTCACTGTCCTTCTAAGAAAACCTCATCCCGGGATTTTCAGGCAACCCTCCCGGTGATGCCAAAGAGAAAAGTGTAGTTCGTTGACAATAAATTTACATTTCTACAACTTAAAAGGGCCATTTTTGCTAAAGAAGCGAGTCAGCCCGTTTAACCTTTATCCAGGCTTGTCGACAGTAGAATTGAGATGACTCCGCTACTTCACCCGGTGATGGCTGATTACGTTATGCCTTATCTCCCGATGACGGCTGCCAGATCACAATGCTTTCGTAAACCGAAAATGACTTTGCTTGTAACCTTCGCGAAGATAAAAACGGTGTGCATCGCGGCGTTTAATATTTGTGGAAAGCTCCGTTAGCTCGGCGCCCGCCTGACGTGCTTCTTCTTCTGCCCAGGCCAGAAGCTGACTGCCAATTTTTTGTCCCCGCATCGGCGGTAATACCACCAGCTCCTGAATTTCGCCAATCCAGTTGGCATGATGGAGATGAAACTGCATATGCAGGCTGATCATGCCGACCACCTCTCCGTTGCGCAGCGCTAAACGATAATGAACGTTGGGGTCCAGTAAATTAGCGGCGAATCCATCCCTGAAAGCCTGATAATCAAGCTCATTTTTAAGTAACTCACAGATAAGCGCGTAAACAGAATCGGTATCCTCTGTTGTCGCGTGGCGTAATTCACAGACTGGCATAACGTCCTCCCGACGCCTCATCAGGATCAACCATCTTTCGCCAGACTGTAGCAAACTACCGTCATTATTTATTCTATGACAGTTAAACGGCGGATAACGTGCAGCCAAAGATCACTCTGATGGCAAGGGGGAGGGCGAGCCTCCCGGGGAGTTAGGTGGCAGGCTGATGTTTAACCACGTTAATCATCCACGGCACACCGAAACGATCGCTGACCTTGCCGAAACCCTGCGCCCAGAAAGTCTCCTGCCAGTCCATTTCGATTTGCCCTTGTGCGGCAAGGTTATCAAACCAGCGCTTCCCTTCTGCTACATCCTGGGTATCAAGCACCAGCGTAAAGCCGGAATAATGCGCCGTTCCCGACGCGCTGGCATCACTCATCATGATATCGCTGCCGGCAATACGCATGTTGGCGTGGGCGATAGCAGTATCGGGAAAGCGCATTCCTGACGGGCAGCCCTCTTCGTTATCCGCCGCCGAGGGGGGCATTTCACCGAAGCTGAGTTTATAAAGCAGTTCTGCGCCTAACGTTTGTTGATAATACGCGATGGCGTCGGCACAGTTGCCGGCAAAAGAGAGATAGGGACTTAACGGCATGATGGTTACCTCAGGTAAGAGATGCTCGTTAAGTGTAGTTCGAAATTGGCACAATATTGTCGGTGGCAGGGCCGCTCAGGCCCGGTAAGCGAGGCGCTACCGGGCAATGACACGGTAAATCAGTTCTTTTTCACGAACTCGGATTTCAGTTTCATCGGGCCAAAACCATCGATTTTGCAGTCGATGTTATGGTCGCCTTCAACCAGACGAATGTTCTTCACTTTGGTGCCGATTTTCAGCATGGAAGAGCTGCCTTTTACTTTCAGATCTTTCACGATGGTGACGCTATCGCCGTCTGCCAGCAGGTTGCCGTTGGCGTCTTTGACAATCAGCTCATCGCTCTCCTGAGCGGGTTCCGCATCGTTCCATTCGTGAGCGCATTCCGGGCAGATGAACATGCCGTTATCTTCGTAGGTATATTCGGAGTTACATTGCGGGCAGTGGGGTAATGACATGTTGATATCCTCAAAAAGTCAGCGGGGGCAAACGCGCCCAAAAATGGCAGATCGCCGAAAAAGGCCGCAATTATACACAAAATCCTTAGCGTTGTCGGGACTATTGCCGCTTTTATAAAAGGGTCTGCGCCACGCCAGTCAGCAATGGTTTACACTCAAATAACCGCTTTTTTATTGTCACCACAGCGCATTAGGGCGTCCTTATTTACACCTTTTGACCGAATTGACATATATGTGTGAAGTTGATCACATATTTAAACCCTGTTAGGGTAAAAAGGTCATTAACTGCCCATTCAGGCGTCAACAGGTTCGGTTGTACAGTCCGTAACCGGACAGTGTAAGTAAACCTGCTACGCTTGTATGAGGGATAGCGTTCGCGCCCCTCCCTCCGCTCGACGGCGACGCTGGCGCGGTATGCGAGTGCCCGCCGTATATAGCGCTACAGGGCTTAGCCTATGAGGACAGCTATGCTGAAAAGGAAAAAAATAAAACCGATTACACTGGGCGATGTGACCATCATTGATGATGGTAAACTTCGCAAAGCGATTACCGCCGCCTCGCTGGGCAACGCGATGGAGTGGTTTGATTTTGGTGTTTATGGATTTGTTGCCTACGCGTTGGGTAAAGTCTTTTTCCCCGGCGCCGATCCCAGCGTCCAGATGATTGCCGCGCTGGCCACGTTTTCCGTTCCCTTCCTGATTCGTCCGCTCGGCGGGTTATTCTTTGGTATGCTCGGCGATAAATACGGGCGCCAGAAGATCCTGGCGATCACGATTGTGATTATGTCGATCAGTACCTTCTGTATCGGGTTAATCCCCTCTTACGCGACGATCGGTATCTGGGCGCCAATACTGTTGTTGCTGTGTAAAATGGCGCAGGGCTTCTCGGTTGGCGGGGAATATACCGGCGCGTCGATCTTTGTCGCGGAATATTCGCCGGATCGTAAACGCGGATTTATGGGAAGCTGGCTGGATTTTGGTTCTATCGCCGGGTTCGTGCTGGGCGCGGGCGTGGTGGTCTTGATCTCGACGATTGTCGGCGAGGAGAATTTCCTGGAGTGGGGCTGGCGTATTCCGTTCTTTATCGCCCTGCCATTGGGGATTATTGGTCTCTACTTACGTCATGCGCTGGAGGAGACGCCAGCGTTTCAGCAGCACGTGGATAAACTGGAGCAGGGCGACCGCGAAGGGTTGCAGGATGGGCCGAAAGTCTCCTTTAAAGAGATTGCCACCAAACACTGGCGTAGCCTGTTGTCATGTATCGGTCTGGTGATTGCCACCAACGTGACCTACTACATGCTGCTCACCTACATGCCGAGCTACCTGTCGCATAACCTGCACTATTCTGAAGATCACGGCGTGTTGATTATCATCGCCATTATGATCGGGATGCTGTTTGTGCAGCCGGTGATGGGGCTGCTGAGCGACCGTTTCGGTCGACGTCCATTTGTTATTATGGGCAGCATTGCGCTGTTCGCGCTGGCGATCCCGGCCTTCATCCTGATTAACAGTAACGTTATTGGCCTGATTTTTGCCGGTTTGTTGATGCTGGCGGTGATTCTGAACTGCTTTACCGGGGTGATGGCCTCGACATTGCCGGCGATGTTTCCGACGCATATTCGTTACAGCGCGCTGGCGGCGGCTTTTAATATCTCTGTATTGATTGCCGGTCTGACGCCAACGCTGGCGGCCTGGCTGGTGGAAAGCTCGCAGGATCTGATGATGCCGGCGTATTATTTGATGGTCATCGCGGTGATAGGCTTGGTTACCGGTATTTCCATGAAAGAGACGGCCAATCGTCCGCTAAAAGGCGCAACGCCAGCGGCGTCGGACATCCAGGAAGCGAAGGAAATTCTGGGTGAGCATTACGATAATATTGAGCAGAAAATCGACGACATCGATCAGGAAATTGCGGAGCTGCAGGTCAAACGTTCGCGTCTGGTACAGCAACATCCGCGTATCGATGAATAAATTTCGCGCTTAAGGTTCGCTTAATCTCTCGCGGGCATACTCTCCTCCATACCTTTGGAGGAGAGCGTCATGAAAAGCTATATTTATAAAAGTTTGACGACCCTGTGTAGTGTGCTGATTGTCAGCAGTTTTATCTATGTGTGGGTCATGACGTATTAAACGCCTGTTATGCCTTTTTCAACAGCACCCAGGCACGGGTGCCTGTTCTTTCCGTACGGTTTTGCAGGAAAAACTGTCCCTGATGTAGCTGGGTGATGCGGCTGACGATACTCAGCCCCAGGCCAATTCCGCCATAACGGCTGTCCATCCGCACGAACGCTTCGCTTAGCTTCCCGCATTTGCTTTCATCAATACCCGGCCCCTCGTCTTCGACCGCCATAATAGCGTCGGGGTCGGCGCTAATGTGGATAGTGATATGGGTTCCTTCAGGGCTATAGCGATGCGCGTTTTCCACCAGATTTCGCAACAGCATACGCAGTAACGTCGCATCACCGCGCACCACCACGTCCGCCGCGCTTTCCGGCAGCAACAGAGTTTGCTGGCGCGTTTCCAGCATGGTGTTCAGCTCATCGTAGGAGGGGAGGATCACATCTTCCAGCAGTTTTACTTCCTGATAATTCCCGGAAGAGAATGACTGGCCCACGCGCGCCAGTTGCAGAAGCTGGGAGACGCTATCCATCATCTGGTCAAGACGGGCGATAAGCGGCGCGACATCAACATTGTGGGTTTTTGACAATAATTCCAGGTGCAAACGCACCCCCGACAGCGGCGTGCGTAGCTCATGGGCCACATCGGCGGTAAAAAGGCGTTCATTGTCGAGCGTGGTGGTCAAACGCGTAACCAGTTGATTGATCGCCGAGACGACGGACTCAATCTCAAGCGTGGAGCTGTGAATGGCGATCGGCGCCAGATTATCCGCCGTCCGCGCTTCCAGCTCTTTTTGCAGTTCGGCGAGCGGACGGGTAATACGCCGTACCGCCTGGTAACAAATTAGCAGCGTCAGGCTAACCATAAATACGCCGGGGACGATCAGGCTGGCGACCGCCTCGCGAATTTCGTGCATGATATGGCGATCGTTGTTGCGATTATCCCGCAGCGCCTGCTCGAACAATTGGATTTGCTCAGTGCTTTCATGCCATAACCAGAAGGTACTGATTAACTGGAACACCAGCAGAATAAGACCAATTGTCAGCATTAAACGCTGGCGAAGGGTCATCGCTCTTCGCTGAAAACGCATCAGGCTCACTTAGCTTTCCTCAGTGGCAACCAGCATGTAGCCAAACCCGCGAACCGTGCGAATGCGCGACTTGCCGACTTTGTCGCGCAAATTATGTATATGCACTTCCAGAGTGTTGGTCGAGGGTTCGTTATCCCAGTTGTAGATATCGTTATAAAGAATTTCCCGGTGCACCGGACTGCCTGCCTTGAGCATCAACCGTGAGAGCAACGCGTACTCCTTAGGCGTCAGGGTCAGTTCCTGTCCATCCCTCCATGCCTGATGGCGGCCTATATTGAGCGTCAGATTGCCAACCGTCAGTTCACTTTCACCCTGGTTATTATGGCGGCGCAGCAGTGCGCGGATGCGGGCGTGCAGCTCCTCCAGGGCGAAGGGTTTAACCAGATAATCATCTGCGCCGACATCCAGCCCGGTAATGCGGTCATTGAGCGTATCGCGGGCGGTCAGAATGAGTACTGGCAGGGTATATTTTTTCTGTCGGATTCGCGTCAGGAAATGCAGGCCATCCTCATCGGGCAGCCCTAAATCCAGCACCATCAGACTGTAATGACCAGACTCCAGACTATGCTCGGCGGCACGCACTGTCGAAAAGCCATCACACGCATAGCCTTCGGTTTGCGCGGCGAGTATTAACCCCTGTAATAATAGCGTGTCGTCTTCAACAATCAGTATCTTCATTCGCTTAGTCTCCTGCACGGTTGCAGAATATCATCTGCGGCCTGGTAATACGTCGTTTGTACGCCGGTTAATCCCAGCATGGTTGAGAAAAGATTGTCCTGTGAATAATCCAGCGTGCTCGCCCGTTTTTGCAGGCAGGCCTGATCCACCTGATAACGCTGTTGATAATCTTTAGAAAGCCAAATGAGCATCGGGACATGTTTTTGCGTATCCGGCGCAATGGAATACGGCAAACCGTGTAAATAAACGCCATTTTCACCCAATGATTCGCCGTGATCGGAAAGATAGACCAGGCTGGTGGTGAATTTATCCTGATGAGATTTCAGCAGGTTAATGGCTTTATCTACAATATAGTCCACGTACAGCACGGTATTATCATAGGTGTTGATCAACTGCTGTTGGGAACAGTTCTGAATTTCGTTAGTGTCACAGGTTGGGGTAAATTTTTTAAACTGCGGTGGATAACGGTTGTAATAGGTTGGGCCGTGGCTGCCGATGGTATGTAATACAATAACGCCATCGCCTTTCAAATGGTCGATATAGTCTTCCAGACCGTGAAATAACACTTCATCGTAGCACTCGCCGTCGATACATTGTCCGGGCAGGTTTAGCTCGGTGACATTTTGATGCGGAACGCGATCGCATGCGCCTTTACAGCCGCCGTCATTATCATTCCACAGTACGTTAATCCCCGCGCGCTGGATAATATCCAGCAGCCCTTCCTGGTGATGCGCCAGCTCTTCGTCATAATGTTTGCGCGGCATATCAGAAAACATGCAGGGAACGGAGATCGCGGTCGCCGTACCGCAAGAGGTGGTATGCGGGAAATAGATTACATCGTCTTTCGCCAGCCGCGGATTGGTGTCGCGCGGATAGCCGCCAAGAGAGAAATCATCGCCGCGCGAGGTTTCGCCAACGATGAGAATCGTCAGGTTTTTGCGATCGCCTTTCAGCATTAATGGATTGCGATGGGCATCCTCGCCAATGCGTACCAGCGGCAAATTCGCCAGCCGTTGATGTGAATACCATGACCAACTGGCGACAATACTGTTCGATGGGCTTAACGCTTTGATCAACTGTTTATTATTTCGAAATAGCGAGGCGTAATCTTTATAGAAAAAGGCGGCGACCAGAATAACTAATAAAATAGAGATCAGGACGCTGGCCAGGCGGTAAAGCCCGCTACGTAAGCGCGGCGTCGCCGGACGGATTTTGACCCAGAAGGCAATCACGGCTGCCAGAACGCCGCTTAATCCCAGAGTCAGCACCATTTGCGGCGTCATCAGCGCAAAGGTTTCCGCGGGCGTGGTATCCATCATATTGGCGATCATGGAGCGATCGATGATGATGCCGTAAGTCAAAATAAAATACTGCGCGGCAGCGCCGACCAGAATAAAAACGCAGGCCAGCAGTCGGTTTAGCCAAATAAATGAGGCCAGCGTCAGCACACTATTGACCACGCTAAACGCGACGACCGGCATGGAAATAAACACCAGCACATTGCGCAGCGAGTTTAACGGTAGGTCTTGTAGTACCTGCTTGTAGAACGCAATGTTCAGGCAGACGGCAATATAAAAGGAAAAAAGCAGAAGCCAGGCGATTTGCCCAAGAACAGGTCTTTTAAGAAAGCGCTTTAACATGTTGATGCGTCCATCGATTCGGTGACGCTAATCGTGACAAAGTAAAATTAAGTGAACCTTAAGAACTTAATGTTGGTGGCGGCCGGATAACCTGCGCTATCCGGCCTGTTGCGATAACATTAACTACACGTGGTCAATCCTGTTTAACCGGCGCATCCAGCGGATACGGGTTTTTGTGAATGCGGTTGTAGTTCAACGCATACAGCGCGGTGATCACCATCAACGTGACGAACGACCACATCACTTCTTTGGCGCCGGAACCGATGACCGCCCAGATGCAATACACAAACGCGACGAAGGTAATCAGCAGATACAGCGGGCGCGCTTTACCAAAGTGACCGTGGCCCAACAGTAACAGCGCGGCACAGGTGTAAAGATAAGGCACTAGGGTGAAGATAACCGACACGGAGGAGACCAGACCAAACTCTTTCGCGGCGTTCGGCGACATACTGCTGAACTGGAAGATAGTCATCAGCACGCCGACGATAAGCAACCCAGCTACTGGCGTACCGGCTTTATTAACCCGCGCGAAGATCGGCGGGAAGAGACCATCGTCCGCCGCCGCTTTTGCGGTTTGACCGGCAAGCAGCGTCCAGCCGCCGAGAGAGCCCAGGCAACCCGCTGCCGCACAGAAGGAAACAATAGCCCCTGCGGTATCGCCCAGCGCCATACGCGCCGCGTCACCGAAAGGCGATGCCGACACACGCAGCGCCGCGTTGGGGATCATCCCCATAATCGCCGTTGTGGAGAGCACATAGCAGACGGCGGCGATCAGTACCCCGCCGATGGTGGCAATAGGCACGTTGCGTTTCGGGTTTTTGACCACACCGGCCGCAACGGAGGCGCTTTCTACCCCGATGAATGACCATAGCGTGACGTTCAACGTGCTTTGAATCGCCCCGAAGGTATTCATGCCGCTCACGTTCCAGGCCGCCATATAGGTTTCGCCTTTAAACCAGAACCAGCCGAAGACCGCAATCCCTACGATAGGCACCAGCGCCAGTACGGTGGCGACGGCCTGTACGCGGGTAATCATTTTCGGCCCGACGATGTTCAGCAGAACAAAAATCCACAGCACCGCGACGCAGGTAAGCGTTAATACCAGCGGATCTTTCAGAATCGGGAAGAAATAGCTCAGATAGCCGACGCCGATAACGACCATCGCGATATTACCGATCCAGCATGCCAGCCAGTACAGCACGTTCGTTTGATAGCCCAAAAACGGCCCGAAGCAGTGGCGTGCGTAGGCATAAGAACCGCCGGGACTGGGATCTAAGGACGACATTTTGGCATAAACCATCGACAGCGCCAGGGCGCCGATGATAGTGACCAGCCATCCGTAGATTGCAATCCCGCCAGTGGCCGCCAGGTTGGCAGGGAGTAAGAATACCCCTGAACCCATAATATTCCCCGATACCATTAAGGTGACGGGGATTAGGCCCACTTTGTGAGCATCAGCATCCGAAGACATAATTTGGACTCCTGAAAAGGTGACTTCGTTACGATAAATTACGTCGTATCATACCCCCTCAGAATGCCGCTGAATTATGTCGGAGACGGGTTATCGCCAATGCTGTTATTATCGTGTCTTATCGTTGAGTGTAGAAAAATTAGGCAGCCGATCGTTCCCGATGTTGGCTAACATAATGCAGGGGGGTCATACCATAAAACTCTTTAAACACGGAAATAAAGTACGATGTGCTGTTATACCCACACAGCTGTGAGACTTGAGAGATATTCTTTCCGTCCATTAATAATTGGTTTACGGCATAACGCATTCGGCAGGTCGTGATTATTTGGCTATAACTGGTATTCTCGTTTTTGAGCTTTTTCTTTAACAAGCTTGGACTCAGGCACAGGCAGCTGGCAACGGCGCTCAGATTCCAGTCTTTATGAATATCGCTCTGAATGATGTGGTAAACGCTGTCACTGATGCGGCTGCGCAGCATGTGCATTAACAAAGAAATAAATTTTTTGTGGTCAAGAAAGCGGGATAAAACGGTGAAAAGGAGCGCACGGGTACGTTCACTAACAATTTCATCCGGTGTTTCCATCGCGCTGTAGCGGGCGGCGACCCTGAAGATATCCGGCGTCAGACAGTTGGCGGTCAATAAGGGATCGGCGTTGCGTTGCCAGACGGGAAGGTGTGAGAGATCTTTATTCAGGAATTGTAAATAGTCTTTAATATTATTGCGACTCACTTGTATTACTAGCACGCTATTTAATGATGAAATGTCAATAACGTTATTTTCACAAGCCAGGAATGGCCATATGATTCGCTTTTAAGCTGATTGGCTCCTTACCATTTACTCGTAACCATGTATCTTTTTCGGTTAATAACACTATGCAAGGTTCGTTGCTGCAAATCCTCATACCCGAACTCCTGGAATATGAACATAAAAGACCGGATCTCGCCAAACGGGAGAGATAACGGGGACTGAGTCAATTGTGTGATGAATTGAAACTGCACTAAAATAACTTTCCTGAATAATATTACAATATTTGTACGATGAATTAGGGTGTACAAAAAGTTGTACGCGAGTGGAAACTTGTCATTTTTGTATAAAAAAAGCGCGGGATGGGGCCCGCGCAAAAAGGTATGACAGTATTATTGTTTTGCAGCAATACTCAGGGAATACATGCCATCCTCAAAAAAAGACTCTTTGTGATTAGGCTTTCACGCACATAACGTGATATACGCCATCAATAATTTCCGTGCCTTCGGTTTCATGCTCAAAGCCAGGGAAGTGATGATCCCAGGATTGCAGTGAGTGTAAGTAACCCACCTGCGGACTGTTTTCATCGCCAAAGTTTTCGCCGGAGAGCAGCATCGGGATTCCTGGCGGGTAAGGAATAACGGAGTTCGCCGCAATGCGACCCGGTAGATTTTCAATCGCCACCATTTCAATATTGTTGTTCACAATAGCGTTGTAGGCGTCGCGCGGGGTAATCTCCGCAACCGGCAGGGTGGAATAGGCGGCGTTGAGACGGGCGCCCGGGTTATTTTCACGTAGCCAGGCAAACATTTTATCGCCCAGGTCATGAATACCCATGTTCGCGTAAGTGTCAGGATAATCCTGCACCAGTTCCGGCATCACCTGCGCCAGCGGCGTATTCGCGTCGTAATGATGTTTGAAGGAGCACAGCGTGTTGATCAGCGTTCCCCATTTCCCGCGAGTTACCCCCATAGAGAACAGGAACATAATCTGAAAGTCGGTGGTGCGGGTCGGCACGATACCGTGGCGGCCAAGCCATGCTGTGACCAGCGCAGCAGGTACGCCGGATGCTTCCAGTTCGCCATCGTCGCCCATACCCGGCGCCAGGATACTGACTTTAATCGGGTCCAGCATACTCCAGTTATCCGGCAGGTCTTTAAAGCCGTGCCAGGTTTCCCCGGGGCGCATGACCCAGCAGTTCTGGTCGGTGGCTAGCAGTTTTGCCGGCGCGTCGGCGAAGTCATATGTTTTACCGGTTTGTGGATCGGTGACGACATCTTTATTCCACGGTTTAAAGAACCAGTCGCCTTCATCGGTAAACTCTTTATAAAGACGCGCCATCGCCTGACGGAAATCAACCGCTTCGTCAATCACCTCTTGAGTCAGGGACAGGCCGCTGTTACCGTCCATCATTGATACCGCCACATCGTTGGATGCGCAGATGGCATATAACGGAGAGGTGGTGGCATGCATCATATATGCCTGGTTGAAGCGGGAGAAATTCACCGCGCCACGGCCTTCACGGACGTGAATGTAGGAAGCTTGTGAAAGCGCATTCAGTAGTTTGTGTGTGGAGTGGGTGGCAAACACGGTCGGACCGTTATGGTCGCCTGGCTCGCCGCGCATCGCGTAGTGATCGCAATAAATCGGGTTGAAGCGCGCATAGCCGTACCATGCTTCGTCGAAGTGAATGCGATCGCTGGTTTTTGCCAGCAGATCCTGCGCCTCTTTGGCGTTATAGCATACGCCGTCATAGGTACAGTTGGTCACTACGCTGTAAGACGGTTTCTGTCCGGCTTTAGTTTTGGTCAGTGGGCTGGCGCTGATTTTTTTCTGCAAGGTTTCAGGCTGCATTTCCTGCGGGTAGATTGGCCCGATAATGCCGTAACGGTTACGGCTTGGCACCATATATACCGGTTTGGCCCCAGTGAGGATCAGCCCCTGCTCGATGGATTTATGGCAGTTACGATCCAGTACAACGACATCATTATCCGTCATACAGGCCTGCATAATAGTACGGTTAGAACCGGAGGTCCCGACAACCACGGACCAGGAGCGGTCAGCACCGAATACGCGGGCGGCGTTTTTCTCGCTTTCGCCAAACGTGCCGGTATGGTCGAGGAGTGAACCGAGCGTGGTACGCTCAATCCCCATATCGCTGCGGAACAGGTTTTCGCCATAATAATCGTGATAAAAGCGACCGGCAGGCGTTTTAGTGAAACCGACGCCGCCCTGGTGTCCCGGCGCCGCCCATGAATATTCATGAATGTCGCTGTATTTCATCAACGCGTTAAACAGCGGCGGTAACAGTTGCTGGCGATACCGGGTCATGGCGGCAACGGCGCGTCCGGCGATAAAGTCAGCGGTGTCTTCCAGAATCCAGGCGAATTCATCGACAAGCTCCAGCAGGTCGCGGTCCAGCGATGCCGTCGCTTTTTCCCTGTCGCCTAACAGGAAAACGGGCACGTTTTGCTGACGCTCGTGAAGCTTACCGATCAATTGCCTGACGCTCAGGTGCTCATCCGGTTGTTCCATTTGGTAGCTAAACATCAGACAGTCAATGGCTTCGTTCGCGGACAAGATGGCATAGCCGTCATCGAAGGATGTCGATTTAATGACGGTAACATTTTGTTGGCTCAAGGCATCCGCCAGACGCTCAACCGCGTTGCCAACCCAGGTGTCCTGATGCAGAAACCCACTTTCAACAATTAATACTTTCATCATCTTTTACCCGGTTGTGGAGGCCGTGCAATTTACGCCTTGCCGACCCGCCGTATGAATGTGACGTGGGCAAGTATTACCCCGTCAAATAGGGGGTGTAAAGTGATGGAATAATGGTCAGTTATTGATATTATTATTTAATAAACAAAGGGTTAATTATTGATAGCGAGCGATTTCACCCGCCGTTTATCGACAGGTGAATTATTTTTTTGGCTGATAGTGGTATCCGGCTTTAGCCGGGCATCGTCTGGCGTCGTTGCTGGCTTAGCTTGCGGTATTGTTGCGGCGACATACCGACAAATTTGCTAAAAGTACTGTAAAAACGGCTGCTGGATCGGAACCCGGCAGTCAGAGCGACATCGAGGATCGTTTTGTCAGTATCGCTCAATAAGGCACGTACGTGATTGATGCGCATCGCCGTGATGTACTGCTTCATCGTCAATTGCATAACCCGCTGGAATATCCCCATCGCGTAGTTAGCATTGAGTTTGACATGCTCCGCGACGTCGTTAATGGTTAGCGCCTGATCGTAGTTATCGGCAATAAATCCCAGCATCTGGCTTACGTAAAACTGCGCATGGCGTGAGACGCTATTCTTGTGGGTGCGTGATGTTTTATTGAGCAAAATGGGCTGCCAGCCGGAAAGGCTAAAGCGTTTAAGCATCAGGCCGATTTCATCGATCGCCAACTGGCGAATTTGCTCATTCGGGCTGCTTGTTTCCTGCTGCCAGCGCAACACTTCAAAGATGCTAAGCTGCTGGGTCGCCAGTGATTTAACCACCATCCCGTGCGTGACATGGTTGATAAGATCGCGATCCAGCGGCCAGGAGAGAAACAGGTGCATCGGCAAACTGAAAATCGCCATCTGGCGGCAGTTGCCGGGGCGGGTAAGCTGGTGTGGCGTACAGGCCCAAAACAGGGTGATATGCCCCTGCTTTATCTGCACGACTTCATTGTTGATTAAATACTCCACATCGCCGTCAAACGGAACATTCACTTCTACTTGTCCATGCCAGTGACTGCTGGCCATTCTGTGCGGCGGCCTCAGTTCAACGTCCAGTCGTTGATATTCGGAATAGAGCGACAGCGGGCTACGGGTTTGCTTTTCATCGCCGTTGCACATGTGCGGGTCGGGCGGGAGGAGGGATATTGCTTGCGTACTCATCGTCACTCCATTTCCTGAATTATCAGAATTATGCCCCTTTAGCCGGGAGGAAACCGGGAATCCGGACACAGAATCCGTCGATATTGTAGAGCGTAGCCTGACTATCAGGCCGAATACTCTGCTTTTTACGCCATTTTGTCCCAAAAACTCAGATCTCCCGCGCGCCAGCATACGATCTGAGTTTTCGGGAATGCTCATCGGGGAAGACGGAGGTTTTCACTGGGAACGCGTGCCACCATGAAGGTGTTCACTACTGTTCTGGAGAGTCATGATGACGGCACCCAAAATTACCTTTATCGGCGCAGGTTCTACGATTTTCGTCAAAAATATCCTCGGCGATGTGTTTCACCGCGAGGCGCTAAAATCAGCGCATGTCGCCCTGATGGATATTGACGAAACCCGGCTGGAAGAGTCGCACATTGTGGTACGGAAACTGATGGACTCAGCGGGCGCTTCTGGCCGGATTACCTGCCATACCAACCAGAAAGCGGCGCTACAGGATGCGGATTTCGTGGTGGTCGCCTTTCAGATTGGCGGCTATGAACCCTGCACCGTGACCGATTTTGAGGTTTGTAAGCGTCATGGCCTGGAACAGACGATCGCCGATACGCTGGGGCCGGGCGGCATCATGCGCGCGCTGCGGACCATCCCGCATCTGTGGCGGATTTGCGAAGACATGACGGAAGTCTGTCCGAAGGCCACCATGCTCAATTACGTCAACCCGATGGCGATGAATACCTGGGCGATGTATGCCCGTTATCCGCATATCAAACAGGTCGGCCTGTGCCATTCGGTACAGGGAACGGCGGAAGAACTGGCGCGCGACCTGAATATCGATCCCACCTCGCTGCGCTACCGCTGCGCCGGCATTAACCACATGGCGTTTTACCTCGAACTGGAGCGCAAAACGGCTGACGGGACTTATGTCAATCTCTATCCTGAATTGCTGGCGGCCTATGACGCCGGACAGGCGCCGAAGCCCAATATTCACGGCAATGAACGCTGCCAGAACATTGTGCGCTATGAGATGTTCAAAAAGTTGGGCTACTTCGTCACTGAGTCATCAGAGCATTTTGCCGAGTACACGCCGTGGTTTATTAAACCGGGACGCGAGGATCTGATTGCGCGCTACAAGGTGCCGCTGGATGAATATCCGAAACGCTGCGTAGAACAACTGGCGAACTGGCATAAAGAGCTGGAGGAGTATAAAACCGCCGAGCGTATCGACATCAAACCGTCCCGCGAGTACGCCAGTACCATTATGAACGCTCTGTGGACCGGCGAGCCGAGCGTGATTTACGGCAATGTGCGTAATGAGGGGCTGATTGATAACCTGCCGCAGGGAAGCTGCGTGGAAGTGGCTTGTCTGGTGGATGCCAACGGCATTCAACCGACGAAGGTGGGGACGATCCCTTCCCATCTGGCGGCGATGATGCAGACCAACATCAACGTGCAAACGCTGTTGACCGAAGCCATCCTCACGGAAAACCGCGATCGCGTGTATCACGCGGCGATGATGGACCCTCATACCGCAGCGGTGCTGGGTATCGAAGAAATCTATGCGTTGGTTGACGATCTGATCGCCGCGCATGGCGACTGGCTTCCGGCCTGGTTACGCCGTTAATCTCCAGCCGCGCTGGACGGCAGATCCGGCGTTTAACCTCTACTAACAGAAGGCGGGCGCTGGTAACAGCGACCCGGTACCCTATGAGCATCTCTCTGACAACAAAGCTGAGTTACGGGTTCGGTGCGTTTGGTAAGGATTTCGCCATCGGCATTGTGTATATGTACCTGATGTATTACTACACCGATGTGGTGGGACTCTCGGTCGGCCTCGTCGGCACCCTCTTTCTGGTCGCGCGAATCTGGGATGCGATAAACGATCCCATCATGGGCTGGATTGTCAACGCCACGCGTTCGCGGTGGGGGAAATTTAAGCCGTGGATATTGATCGGCACCTTAACCAATTCGCTGGTGCTTTTCCTGCTGTTCAGCGCCCATCTTTTTGAGGGAACCGCGCAGGTTGTATTTGTCTGCGTAACCTACATCCTGTGGGGCATGACGTATACCATTATGGATATCCCATTTTGGTCGCTGGTGCCGACCATTACGCTTGATAAGCGAGAACGCGAACAACTGGTGCCGTTCCCGCGTTTCTTCGCCAGTCTGGCTGGCTTCGTCACTGCCGGTATAACGCTGCCGTTTGTGAACTACGTTGGCGGAGCGGATCGTGGGTTCGGCTTTCAGATGTTTACGCTGGTACTGATTGCGTTTTTTATCGCCTCGACTATCGTGACATTACGCAACGTACATGAGGTGTACTCCTCCGACAACGGTGTAACGGCGGGCCGCCCACATCTGACGTTAAAAACGATCGTTGGATTGATATACAAAAACGATCAGCTCTCTTGCCTGTTGGGAATGGCGCTGGCGTATAACATTGCCTCCAATATTATCAATGGCTTTGCGATCTACTACTTCACCTATGTGATTGGCGATGCCGATCTTTTTCCCTATTACCTTTCTTACGCCGGCGCGGCGAATCTGCTGACGCTGATTGTCTTCCCCCGGCTGGTGAAAATGTTATCGCGGCGGATATTGTGGGCGGGCGCCTCCGTGATGCCCGTTCTGAGTTGCGCAGGGCTCTTCGCGATGGCGTTGGCGGATGTCCATAATGCCGCTTTAATCGTGGCGGCGGGTATTTTCCTGAATATCGGGACCGCGCTCTTTTGGGTGCTTCAGGTAATCATGGTGGCGGATACGGTCGATTATGGGGAATTTAAGCTCAATATTCGCTGCGAGAGTATCGCTTATTCCGTACAGACGATGGTCGTGAAGGGCGGCTCGGCGTTTGCGGCGTTCTTTATCGCTCTGGTGCTGGGGCTGATTGGCTACACGCCGAACGTGGCGCAGTCTGCGCAAACCCTGCAGGGGATGCAGTTTATTATGATTGTCCTGCCGGTACTGTTTTTCATGATGACGTTGGTTCTCTACTTCCGCTACTACCGTTTGAACGGCGATATGCTGCGCAAAATTCAGATCCACCTGCTGGATAAATACCGGAAAACGCCGCCATTCGTCGAACAGCCGGATAGCCCGGCGATTTCTGTGGTAGCGACCAGCGATGTAAAAGCGTGAGCATGGTCTCTCGTGCAGGCCGGATAAGCCGGATAAGCGTAGCGCCATCCGGCAATTAACCGATAACGCGGCCCGGGAGAACACCGGGCCTGCCAGGTTATTTCGCGCAGTTAGCGCACTGTTTGCTGACAATCTGCTGGAAGAAATCGTTGCCTTTGTCATCCACCAGGATAAAGGCCGGGAAATCTTCTACTTCAATTTTCCAGATAGCTTCCATGCCGAGCTCCGGATACTCGACACACTCCAGATGCTTAATGCTCTGCTGTGCCAGTACCGCCGCCGGGCCGCCGATACTGCCCAAATAAAAGCCGCCGTGTTTTTTACAGGCATCCGTGACCTGCTGACTACGGTTGCCTTTCGCCAGCATGATCATACTGCCGCCGTGGGATTGCAGCAGATCGACATAAGAGTCCATTCGACCTGCGGTGGTGGGGCCTAATGAACCAGATGGATAACCTGCCGGGGTTTTTGCCGGACCTGCGTAATAGATGGGATGGTCTTTAATATACTGCGGCAGGTCTTCGCCGGATTCAATACGCTCTTTTAGCTTCGCGTGGGCGATATCGCGACCTACGATAATGGTGCCCGTCAGCGACAGGCGAGTCGAGACCGGGTACTGCGATAGCTGGGCGAGGATCTCTTTCATCGGACGGTTGAGATCGACTTTCACCGCGTCGCCTTCGCCCGCCTGACGCAGCGCTGGCGGAATATACTGGCCCGGATTGTGTTCCAGTTTTTCGATCCAGATGCCTTCGCGGTTGATTTTCGCTTTGATGTTACGGTCTGCCGAGCAGGAGACGCCCATCCCCACCGGACAGGAAGCGCCGTGACGCGGCAGGCGAATTACGCGAATATCGTGGGCGAAATATTTCCCGCCGAACTGGGCGCCGAGGCCAAGTTTTTGCGCTTCTTCCAGCAGTTCCTGTTCCAGGTGGAGATCGCGGAATGCCTGGCCGTGCTCGTTACCTTCCGTCGGCAGCGCGTCGTAATAGTGAGTGCTGGCGAGTTTAACGGTTTTCAGCGTGCTTTCCGCCGAGGTGCCGCCAATGACAAAGGCGATATGGTATGGCGGACAGGCTGCGGTGCCCAGCGTGCGCATTTTCTCAACGAGGAAGTTTTTCAGCTTGCCTGGGGTGAGCAGCGCTTTGGTCTCCTGATAGAGATACGTTTTGTTTGCTGAACCGCCGCCTTTCGCCACGTAAAGGAACTTGTACTCGTCGCCATCGACGGCATAGAGATCGATTTGCGCTGGCAGGTTGCTGCCGGTATTGACCTCTTTGTACATATCCAGCGGTGCGTTCTGCGAGTAGCGCAGGTTATCTTCGATATAGGTATTAAACACGCCTTTGGAGAGCGCGGCTTCATCACCGCCGCCCGTCCAGACGCGTTGGCCTTTTTTACCCATGATAATCGCCGTGCCGGTATCCTGGCAGGTCGGCAGAATGCCTTTGGCGGCGATTTCGGAGTTTCTCAGGAATTGCAACGCCACATATTTGTCGTTTTCGCTGGCTTCGGGGTCATGGAGAATGGCGGCGACTTGCTGCTGGTGTTCAGGACGGAGCATAAAAGACGCATCATGGAAGGCCTGCTGAGCCAGCAACGTTAACGCCTGCGGCTCAACGTTGAGGATAGATTCTCCATTGAATTCACTGACGCTGACATAATCGGAGGTGAGCAGATAATACTCTGTTTTGTCCTCTCCCATCGGGAAAGGCGCCTGATAGATAAACTCTTTTTTCGACATGTGCTTCCAGCCTAATAGTAAGAAAATGTATTAAGAGACTCATGGGCTAGGCTCTAAGTCGCGCGCCGCGCATAACTTGGCGGCGCGCGCGGCCATTACAGGAATCCGTACATTGCGGCAAAGATCCAGCCAAAGACGCAGGAGACGCTCACGCCAATCAAACCCGGCAGAATGAAGCTGTGGTTAATGACGAAGCGGCCAATACGGGTTGTGCTGGAACGGTCAAACTGAATCGCCGCCAGATCGCTTGGGTAGGTCGGCAGGATATAGTAGCCATAACATGCCGGCGCAGAGGCCACGATATACGCCGGATCGACACCGATAGCCAGCGCGACGGGAACAATCGCCGCCAGCGCCGCTGCCTGGGAGTTAACAAACTTGGAGACCAGCAGCAGAACGATGGCGTAGGCCCACGGATACTCTTTGACCATTTCGCCCAGCACGCCCTGAATTTCCGACATATGCGCGCCGAACATGGTTTCCGCCATCCAGGCGATCCCGTATACCGCGACAATCGCAATCATACCGGAACGAAAAACTTCGTTTTTTGAGATAGACGCAGGATTGGTTTTGGTCAGGATGATAATGAGCGCCCCGGTCAGCAGCATAAACATCTGAATGACCAGCACCATCGACAACGGTTTGCCGCCGAAGGTTGGACGTAAGTCGGAGTCCGCGCCCAGGAGAGCGACCACGGCAATCGCCGCCAGGAAGATCCACATCGCCAGCCAGTTGCTTTTCGGCAGTTTTTTATCCAGCAGCGTCGCGGTATCGCCGTACACGTACTGACGGTTTTCCGGTACGGAAATAAATTTCTGAAACGCTTCGTCTTTATCCAGATCTTTACCGCGGAACCAACTAAAAATACCGATTGCCAGGATACCGAGCAGGGTAGACGGGATGGTGATCGACAGCAGATCGAGGAACTCCAGATGTTTTCCGTCAAATGTCACGTTGCCCAGCATCGCTACCAGAGAAACAACGGCGACGGAAACCGGACTGGCGATGATACCCATTTGCGCGCCGATAGAACTGGCCGCCATTGGACGTTCCGGACGGATATTATTCTTGATCGCCACGTCATAGATAATCGGCAAAATGGTGTAGACCACGTGGCCTGTCCCACACAGAATCGTCAGGGTACAGGTGACGAACGGCGCCACAATAGAGACGTATTTGGGGTTGCGACGCAGCAGCTTTTCGGCAATCTGCAGCATCACATCCAGCCCGCCTGACGCCTGCAACGTCGCCGACGCGGCGACTACCGCGATAATGACCAGCATTACGTCAACGGGCGGTTTGCCTGGCTGGAGATGGAAAACAAACACCAGAATGACCAGACCAATACCGCCCAACAACCCGAGCGCGATCCCGCCCTTTCGGGCACCATAAAACAGACATATTAATATTATGAGAAGCTGTATACTAAATAACATTTTTATTTATCCTCGCGATAAACCCAGTCAATTTTGATAAATGGATCACAGCCATCTTCTGATTTGTGTGAATGAGCATCAGGAAATGGCGAATATTCAATGCGCCAGTGGCGACGATTAACGATTAAGCTTTTTACAGAGTTGCTTTAAGTAATTATTTTCTTGCGATAGTGATGTTCAGAGGGGAGTACCCTCTGGCGATGGGCAGGTGGAGTCAGCGAGAGCAGTAAATTATGATTTGTCTGTTTTAAAAACAGGCGTTTATTCTTTAATTTTTGTGTCTCGCCATCAGGTAAATCACGAGATAAAGCGAACAGAATGTGACTTATGTGATCATTGTCACGCTATTTTTTTAAATTATTAGTATGGCGTGTGGAGACGCGTATCTGCTCACCAATATACGTATTGTCCATAGGCGTAGCACAAGCTCCATTGCTACAAACATAATTTTATTTAAGTGTCAGGAAAATTCCGGACAAATCCCTTTTTTAATAAAAATACACACTCTCGGCATGGGATAATACTTAATTAACTTTTGTTAGCGTTTTGAAATTAAAAACAGCGCAGAGCGCTGTAATAATAGAAAATAACGTTAACAGGCCTGGGTTGAGTATATTTGATCTGACACAATTTCCCAGGTTTGTTATTAATGTGATAGCGTTTTTATTGGCATTGTTATAATAAATGTTACCAGGATATAACGCTTCGCGTCGGCTTTATGCGGTATCCTTACTGACAATATTGTTTCAGTAAAGAGTAATGTTCCGGCTGAACGCGGTAGCGGTAAACCGGCCTGCCGGTCACGCCGTAATGAATACTGGTAAACAAGATATGGCAATTTACCAGCCAGATGAGATATTTACGGCAGGAGACGCGTGAGATATTCACTTCGTTGGCCAACTCGTCGGTAGAAAATTCCTGCTCCTGATGCGCATCAATCCACTGGCATAAGGTGCGTAGCGTTTGCTGGGTCAGCCCTTTTGGCAGCCGACGAGGCTCCTGCTCGCTGGATGAATTACCGTGAATGAGCAGGTCAAGCTCAGACTGTTCGTAATACTGGCGTTTTTCCATCGCCGTTTTCTTACGTAGCCAGCCGGTCAACGCTTCTTCAAAGCGCGTGGCCTGAAAAGGCTTGATCAGATAATCCACCACGCCGTAGTGAAGCGAATCTTTAATGGTGGCGGCGTCAGCGGCAGAAGAAATGACAATAACGTCGCTTTTGCAGCCTGCGCTGTGCAGGACAGGCAGCAGATCCAATCCGTTTTCCTGCTGCATGTAGATATCCAGCAGGATTAGGTCAATGTGATTTTCACTGTTGAAGATAAACTCTTTCGCTTTTTCCAGCGTCGAAGCGGTTCCACAACAATGAAAACCGGAGATTTGCGCGACATAGCGGCGATTTAACTCCGCGACCATCGCATCGTCATCGACAATTAATACATTGATCATAGGCTGGTCCTTTTTCCATCCCAGGGTAACTGTACAAAAAATTGTGTGAAGATCCCAGGCTCGGACTCCACGGAAATTACGCCGCCAAGCGCTTCAACCTGCTGTTTAACCAGCGCTAAACCGACGCCGCGTTCGGCGCCTTTCGACGAGACGCCTTTTTCAAAAATCGCCTCGATGCGCTCAGGTTCGATACCCGGACCGTCATCGCTCACTTCGCAATGCAGCCAGCCATGACGGTAGTGTAACGAGACGCTGATTTCGCCGCCGGATTCCTGGCTCAATGCTTCCAGCGCGTTTTCAATCAAATTACCCAGCGCCGTAATCAGCACCGTAACCTGATCTTCATTGTTATTATCCGGTAACTGGCTGTCGCTGCTTATCACCAGGCTGTGCCCGAAATCAGAGGCGCGAGTAATCTTACTGAGCAAAAAGCCAGCGATAATCGGCGACTTTATTTTACCCAGCAGCAAACCGATCTCTTCCTGATAGTTATTGGCCGTCTTGATAATATACGCTTCAAGCTGCTTATAACTCTTCAGGTGCAATAATCCCAGAATCACATGTAATTTGTTCATGAATTCGTGGGATCGTTCACGGAGCGCATCCGCGTAGTTCACCATCCCGTCCAACCGCTGCATCAGTTGGCGAACTTCTGTTTTATCCCTGAAGGTGGATATCGCGCCGATAATTTCGCCGTTGCTGCGCACCGGAACGGTATTCACCAGCAGCAGGCGGCCTTTGACGATGATCTCTTCATCGCGGCGCGGCGTACCGTCACGCAACACTTCGCTAATGTCCACCACCTGTGACCAGGCATGACTCAGGGTGGATAATCTGGCGTCATCCTGCGTTTTTCGATAATCGAGCAGCGCCTGCGCCGCATGGTTAATCAACGTGACTTCGCCGCTATCATCCACGGCGATAACGCCCTCTTTGATTGACTGCAGCATTGCCTGGCGTTGTTCAAACAGGGTTGAGATCTCATAGGGTTCGAGGCCAAACAGGATACGTTTTAGCACCTTGACCAGCGCATACGTGCCTAATAACCCCACCAGAGCGCCGAACAGAATGGACCAGATAATACTGCCGCGGCTATTGTTGATCTGCTGCGTAACGTGACTGAGTTCCAGGCCAATCGCTACCACGCCGATCTGCCGGTGGCGTTCATCATAAACCGGTGTGAAAACGCGCAGCGCTTTGGCAAGAAAGCCGCGATTAATGGCAACGTTTTCCTTTCCCTGCAGCGCGAGCAGAATATCATCGCCTTTGAACGGTTGGCCGATTCGCTGCGTTTCTGGGTGCGAATAACGGATGCCCTGCATATTGGTCACCACAATAAACAAAAAGCCATTATGCTGGCTCACCGCTTCGGCGAGCGGCTGAATGCCGCTTTCCGCAGGCGGTTTTTTCAGCCCCTCGCGAATTGCCGGAGAGTCCGCCAGCGAGCGAGCCACCGCCAGCGCTTTATCTGCCAGCGCGTCGCGCGTCATGCTGCTGATTTGCGAAAAATAGATCAGATGGACCACAACGAGCACCGAAAACAAAACGGCGCTGACCATCAGAATGACGGTAGTGCCGAGTTTCATGGGGCGTTTGCGTAACGCCCGGCATGGCAGGGAGTGTTTCATAGTGGACCTGAGCGGACGAATCGTAAGGTTATTATCCCTGATGAAGCGTCTAATTCAAAGGCATAGGCGATGTTGCTCCAGTGTTGAAAAGCCCGTCTAGTCTTGCAGGGCGCGCTACCTGCTCATGTCGACTGGCAAACGTCATGTCGTTAATTAATATCGCCGGATACCGTGATGGGTAATTTATTTTCATCAGAATTACATAAAATAATTTTTCATTAATTTTTATAATAACGTATGCGGTATCACATTTTATTTTTACTGACGTTCAGAATGCGTTTGATCACAATCAATCAGCGCTAATATTTAATCTATTATGATTAGTTTTCATTACATATTATTAATAATTATGGAAGCAATGTGAGAAATAAAAAATGGAAATAAAAAAATGGCTGAACACAACCATAACCCGACGTGATGCTATTGTCGCTACTGCAAAAGTAGGGGCGGCGGTGACGCTAAGTCAGGCGATTACGCTGCCTTTTGCTACCACTGCCCAGGCGCAGGATACCCCGATACCGAAGGATGCCAACGGCGAAACCGTCAGGCACAGCGCCTGTCTGGTCAACTGTGGCAGCCGATGCCCGCTTAAGGTTATCGTGAAAAATGATCGCATTGTGCGTATTGAACCGGAAGACGCGAAAGATGACGCGGTATTCGGCGAGCATCAGATTCGTCCCTGCCTGCGTGGGCGTTCCAGTCGCTGGCGCGTCTATAGCCCGGATCGCATTAAGTATCCGATGAAAAGAGTGGGAAAACGCGGCGAAGGAAAATTTAAACGTATTTCATGGGATGAGGCCACGGCCTTTATTGCGGCGGAATTAACGCGTGTTAGCGAACAATATGGCCGGGAAGCTATTTATTATAATTATCAATCCGGCGCGTATTATCACACGCAAGGCAGACCCGCCTGGATAAGATTACTAAATCTCACCGGCGGTTATTTAAATTATCACAACACCTATTCCACGGCGCAAATCGCCACCGCCACGCCTTATACCCACGGCGATTATGTCGGTAGCCATTTTACGCAGATCGCGCATTCCGATCTGGTGGTGCTATTTGGCCTGAATCTCTCAGAAACGCGGATGTCCGGCGGCGGTCAGGTTGAAGAGCTGCGCCGGGCACTGGAGACCTCGAAAGCCCGGGTCATTATTATCGATCCGCGCTATACCGATTCGGTGATTACCGAACACGCCGAATGGCTACCGATTCGCCCAACCACGGACGCTGCGTTAGTCGCCGGCATAGCGCATACGCTGATTACCGAACAGCTTCTCGACGAGGCGCTGGTAAACCGCTATTGCGTCGGCTATGACCGTAGCACCTTGCCGGACACGGCTGCGCCTAACGACAGCTATAAAGATTATGTTCTTGGCACGGGCGATGACGGTATCGCGAAAACCCCGGAATGGGCGGCGGATATCACCGGAATTCCTGCAACGCGTATTCGCCAACTGGCGCGCGAAATCGCCTCGGCGCGCGCCTGCTATATTTGCCAGGGCTGGGGGCCGCAGCGTCATGCCAACGGCGAACAAACCGTGCGTGCTATTCAGACGCTGCCAGCGTTAACCGGCCACTTCGGGCGGCCCGGCACCAACAATGGCAACTGGCCTTACGGTACGCCGTATGGCGTGCCATTGTTGCCTGTCGGTAAGAATCCGATCACAACCTCTATTCCTTGCTATCTGTGGACGGACGCCATTCAGCATCCGGAGAAAATGACCGCGACGACAATGGGCGTGAAAGGCGCGGACAGGCTAAAAACCGGGATTAAGCTGTTTTTCAACCAGGCCGGTAATACCTTGCTGAATCAGCACGGCGAAACGAACCGCACCCGACAAATTCTCGCGGATGAATCGCTGTGTGAAACCATTATCGTGATTGAAAACCATATGACGCCCAGCGCGATGTATGCGGATCTGCTGTTGCCGGAGACCAGCTATCTTGAGGCGGAAGACTTGGTGGACAGCTCCTATGCGGCGGGATCGCATAACTACATGATTGCGATTCAGAAAACCGTTAAACCGATGTGGGAAGTGCGCAGCACGTATGACATCTGCGCGGATATCGCCGGGCATCTTGGACTGCGCGAGCAATATACCGAGGGCCGAACTCAGGCGCAGTGGGCGGAGATGCACTATCAGCAGATCCGTGAAAAACGTCCATACCTGCCGGAGTGGAGCGTGGCGAAAGAGATGGGTGTGATTGACCAGCGTATCGCTACCGAGCAGCAGAGCCTTGCGTTTGCCGATTTCCGCGCCGACGCCGAGGCTAATCCACTCTCCACACCGTCGGGCAAAATTGAAATTTACTCCCAGGCGCTGGCGGATCTGGCGCAAGCGTGGACGTTGCCAGAAGGCGAGCGAATTCCCGCATTGCCGGAATTTTGTCCGGCGAAAGAGTCGCATCTTAATAAAGCGCTGACGGCGAAGTATCCGTTGCAGTTAAGCGGCTTCCATACCAAAGGGCATACCCACTCGACCTACAGCAATGTGCTGATGCTACATGAGGCGGTGCCGGATGAAGTCTGGATTAACCCGATTGACGCCAGCGCTCGCCAATTGAAGTCCGGCGATCGGGTGCATGTATTCAATGACCGCGGCGTGGTGGAGCTTCCCTGTAAAGTGACCCAGCGCATTTTACCCGGCGTGGCGGCGATGCCGCAGGGCGCGTGGACGCGGCTTGACGGCAACGGCGTTGATGTCGGCGGCTGTATCAATACGCTGACCAGCCACCACCCTTCGCCGCTGGCGAAAGGCAATCCGCAGCATACCAATCTGGTTGAAATTAAACGCGCTTAAGGAGTGATGTACGATGAAACAGTATGGCTTTTATGTTGACTCCTCGCGCTGTTCAGGCTGTAAAACCTGCCAGGTAAGCTGCAAGGATAATAAAGATCTAGATGTCGGTCCGAAACTGCGCCGCGTCTATGAATATGGCGGCGGAAGCTGGGTGAAAGAGGGGGAAAGCTGGCATCACGACACCTTTACCTACTACCTCTCTATTGCTTGTAACCATTGCGATGAGCCGGTATGTGTCTCCGGCTGTCCGACCGGGGCGATGCATAAACGCAAAGAAGATGGTCTGGTCGTGGTGGATGACAGCGTATGCGTCGGCTGTCGTTATTGTGAAATGCGCTGCCCCTACGGCGCGCCGCAGTTTGATACGCAGGCGAACGTGATGCGTAAGTGCGACGGTTGTCTTGACCGACTGGAGAACAATCTGCGCCCTATTTGTGTGGATTCTTGCCCGCAGCGAGCGCTGGATTTCGGCCCTGTCGATGAATTACGGGCAAAATATGGCACGGAGAATCAAATCGCGCCGCTGTCTTCGGCGTCGTTCACCCATCCTAACCTCATTATTAAACCGCATCCGAAAGCGAGACCCACGGGCGATACGGAAGGCGCAATCATGAACATTCGGGAGGTGCGCCATGCATGAGTTACCGCTGGTCTTTTTTACGGTCTTTACCCAGAGCGCGGTCGGCGCGTTTATTCTGCTGCTGATTGGCGGCGCAATGGGGCTGGTCGCGCCGCGGCGCAAGGCTATTGGTCTGTTCTCGGTGATGTGCCTGTTTGGGCTTGGCGTCATTGTCGGCACCTTCCACGTCGGGCAACCGCTGCGTGCGCTGAATATGCTGCTGCGCGTCGGACATTCGCCGATGAGTAACGAGATTGTCTTGTCGGCGGCTTTTGCGGCGCTCGGCGGGCTGGGGGCGCTCGGTTTGTTGCTGAACCGGGCGACGCCGCTGTGTAACGCGTTGGTCTGGTTGGCGGCGATAGTCGGAGTAGTCTTCTTATACGCCGTTCCGCAGATTTACCAACTGCCGACGGTGGCGACCTGGCGTTCATCTTACACCACGGCAATGATGATATTGACGCCGTTGATTGGCGGCGGCGCGTTGGCGGCATTGTTTGGCGTGCGCCGTCTGGGGCTACTGGTCAGCGTATTGGCGATTTTGGTGAGCTTTTGTCTGCGCCCGGGCTATATGGCGACGCTGATGAGCGCCGATAGCGCTCTGACCGCTGCGCAACATAGCTGGTTTACCGCCCAGGCGATATTGCTGGCGGCGGGCGTGGTCGGGGTGGTGGTCTGCGCACGCCTGAAATCGAGCGCTGCGGTGCTGGCCATGACGGCAGTGGTGGTTATCGCGGCGGAGTTGGCGGGTAGGATTGCGTTTTACAATCTGTGGACGCTGCCAATGTAGTTTTTTGCCCGGCTTGTGCCATGTAAGCCTGATAAGCGTAGCGTCATCAGGCGAGATATTTCAGGAGCTATTGCTATGCCTTCCCGTGCTGTTTTGCCGCGTATCCTCGGTGCACTGTTTTACTACTCCCCTGAGAGGCCGGAGGTGAAAGCGTTGTTCGATTGTTTGCCAACGTTGCCTGAGCTTTACCCCTGGCGCGATCGTGGATCTATTGAATCACTGTGTGCGTCATGGTCGCTACCGGATGATGATGCGCTTACATGGCAATTTTCCGTATTGTTTGAAGGCCAGGGAAAGATGCCCGTCCCGCCCTGGGGATCGGTCTATCTGGAAAAAGATAATTTGCTGATGGGGGAAACTACCGCCGATTATCGAGCTTTTTTACAGTCGCAGGGCATGGTATTCACTGACCGTGAACGCGAGCCGGAAGATCAGTTTGGCCTGATGCTATTGGCCTGTAGCGATCTGCTGGCACGAGGCGACAACGTGGCGGCCAACCGGTTACTGGAGGCGCATCTGCTGCCCTGGGGGTTCCGCTATCTGGAATTGCTGCAACGCAATACCGTTAGCGCCTTCTATGCCCGGCTTGCCGTCGTAGCGACCTGTTATCTGCAGGATGTTCAGCAGCAACAGGGACTACAGCCTGAGAATAAGCGGTTGTTTTTCTGAGGTATTGGTCGGGTTTTGATGGCGTGCCGTAATACTTGTGCCGCCATCGTGCCCGCTGTTGCGTCAGCGGGCACAGTTTACTATTACAGCTCCGGCGTCTTTTTGAAACCGGTCAGCATCAGCACCAGGCTCTGTTTTGAGTCCGCTGGCGTGAAGTCGTAGTGATTTCCCTGACGGTCGCCGCCGATATACCAGGATATTTCCGTTTTCCCTTCCGCCAGCGCTTTGCGCACCGCTTTATCGACATCAACCATGCGATACTCATGTGAATGGTCCAGATATAACACGGCATCGGAACGGTAGCTGATCGCCGGTTTATTGTTCCAGGACACGGTACTGACGTGCCAGTCACTGCTGGTCGGGTAAAAGAAAATTTGATCGGCGCCGTTCGCTTCCGTTTTGCCGCCAAAAAGGCGAATACGGTATTTGAATAGCGAAGCGTCCATATTGGCAGGCAGGGGCGGGATCTTAAATTTCACCAGCGTGAGCGTTTCCGGGTGCTGCGTGCGTCCGCCATTTGTCCAGTCATCCTGTACGTACAAGGTATCGACGCTGGCATGAGGCTTGTCGTCTTCGCTGCTTACCCAGGTATTTTCTTCCGCTTTACTGTAGGCGTAAGGAACCGTAGTGCCGCAATCCAGTCCCTGATTCATACACAGATCCGTCATAAACTGCGCGCCATCTTCCGTCCAGCCATTCATAAAATCGGCATGGGCGGTATAAAGACTTCCCCAGCGCTCTTCCCGGGTTTCGCCATGCATTACCGGGTCCATCGACAATTCCACTTTAGACGTATCCAGCGAGGAGATCTGCGGGAGTACCCAGGCGATGTTCATATTCACCGTTGGGATTTTTACCGGATAGTCTGCGGAACATTTCCCGTGGTCGGCATAGATAGCGTTATTGTGGCTATGGGTTGGTTTCAGGTTGACGCCATCCCAACAGTTGGGGAAAGCGATCCCGATATTAAACTGGACGGCATCGCCCGCTTTACGCAGGCCGCATATTTCGCCTACCTTGTTGGTGTAACCTTTGCCGTTGGCACATAAAAAGGTGATTGCGGTACTGGGGCCAGTACCGTGATGGTCGCCGGCCAGTAACTCCAGCCCGGCCGGGAATGGATGGAGCGGATATTGCGCTACATTTGTGGATTGATAATAGGTCTTTTGGTAGGCCGGATTTACGATTTCACCATCAGGTAATTTCATGGACGGCGCCCAGTAAGCGGAGCTGTCGGCTTTATTATCACAGGTGGTATCGGGTTGCGCGCGCAACGTCTGGTAGGTAGAGACCGCATCGGTGTGGGTGTTGCCAAAAAAGTCATGCCACATCGCCTGATTCGCTTTACCAAACATCATAATCGCGTCATCGCCCAGCGTGTGGTGATAGCCGCACACGACATGCGCCTGAGGACCGGCATGGGCCGGGAATGCGCCAGCGGCAACGAGCGTAGCCAGGCTGACGGTAATAAGGTTGAGTTTCATTTTTTTGCTGCCCGGTTGAATAGAAGTGGGAGCAGCAATAGCAGATCAAATTGCGGTGTTACATCTCATTAATTATCACTTTTTGTCATTTGCCCTGCATACAGGGGCGAATTTGCAGACGTACTATTTAAATAATTAGCCGAAACTACCCTCCTCTTGATTATGTCAATTTACAAAAAGGGTACGTTAGTGATTAAAATCGGGCTTTTTGTGATAACCCTCACTATTTCATTTTGCCTATGCTAATGGCGCTCGCCATAACCGAATAACGATTCTATCGGACATCGGCTTTATTTTTAAGAAATGCGTTACGACATCAGTCGTGACGCGATCTGCTATGGATTTTTTATGGGATTACTAAAACGCGTTATTGTGGTTGTACTCTTGGGCGTGATTTTATTTATGGTCAGGGACGATATACGCTATGTTTATCAACTGATCCTCAAATATGGTGATAAACCCTCGGCGCTGGCACTGAGTAGCTATAAAGCGGTTATTCAGCAAAAACCAGTCGCAGGAGTTAAGAGTAACCTTTCAGGTTTGACCTACTCCGCCGAAGACAGGATGCTTTTCGCCGTTATTAATAATCCCCCTGAACTGGTCTGGTTAACGACAGAAGGGCAGCTGGTAGGGCGGATGCCGCTGCAGGGTATCCACGACCCGGAGTCTATTGCATGGAGTGGGGGCAACCAGTTCCAGATAGGCAGTGAGAAAGATGGCGCGGTCTATAAAACACAGGTGGATATTCAGCGCGGCGCCATGCAGATAATCTCCATGGTGAAGCTTGAGGGCTATGACAAAGCAAAAAATAAAGGGCTGGAAGGTACGGCATGGGATGCGAAAAATGAGAGATTATATGCCGCAAAAGAAAGAAAACCCATTATGATCAAAGAAGTAGAGATGAGCAAAAATGGTATCACCAGAGCGTTGCCTTCTGCCATCACTGCGAGTGTGAGCGATGTCTCCGGACTTGAATACCATGCCCCAACGGATTCGCTGCTGGTGTTGTCGGACGAGTCAAAAATGATTCTGGAGGTCAGTTCCGAGTGGCGGGTGCGCGATCGATTGTTCCTGACGGCGGAGTGGTCAGGGCTCAGAGACGATATACCCCAACCAGAAGGGATTGCCATGGATAATGAAAATAATTTGTATATTGTGAGTGAACCAAATCTGTTTTATAAATTTTCGTGTGATATACAGAATGACTAAAATCTATTTTTACTGTCACAGTATGCTAAAACAGAACAAGGTTGTTAATACCATGATTTGACGATTGCTTGATTCGTTGATTCATTGTTGGGGATATTTATGTTTTACTTACCTCAGTAACGGATTACTTTGTGGTGTAGCGTAACGGTAATTGTCCTCCTCATATTTGCGGCAGCGTAGTCTGCCGCTTTTTTTTTATAAATTAACTCTCTCTGTAATAATTAACAGACAATGAATATTATTCTGTTTTTTCAGCAGGCCTCCGAAGAGACCTCGCATGGTGATGTTTAGTTATCAGGCATAATATTCTTCATCAACACTTACCGAATGCCATGTCGCCTCGCTAAGCGAAATCATTTCATCTACGCCGGAACTCTTGTTAACCGGGTTTTTCGTCGGCGATGTGCCTGTAAATGTTCCACTGGCGGCGGCGCTATTACCAGCGGGATCGGTGGCCGTTATGGTGTACTGATTTGCCCCCGACAGAATAGCGGGTTGCGGAACAGAAACATGTCAGTTACTGATATCGTTATCGATACTGGCGGTGTAGTCCGTATCGTTGACCGTGACCTTCACCTGAATATCCTGATGCGCCTCCACGACTCCCTTAAGGGTGACGGTGTTATCCAGACTGTTAACAGTCGATCCCAACGTTGGTTCGGCGGACGGTTGTGTATCAATAGTCAGCTTAATTGTTGCGTGAGCTTCTGAGGAGCCGATAAAGGTTGATGTATTGATGTTAGTGATATTATCGCCTCCGGAGCCGATATCACTATTATCCTCCATGGAACGTACTGGCGGTGTTGAGTCTATCGTCAGCCAGCCGATAGACAGCGAAGAATTATCCATAGCGTTTGCGGAACGATCTCTGAAGATGGTATCCAGAGTTGCCTTGCCTACCACTCTACCAACATTTTAGGAAAAATTACGTAATATCGACTGATATATAAAACTCATTCAGCATCAAATGGATTAATTCAACATCAGTAGTAATATCCATTTTTTTATAGGCTGATCTCTTTTGTGTTGAAATCGTTTTTATATTTCGATCTAATAAATTTGAGCAACTTTTAACAGATAATCCTGCTGCCACGTAATAAATAACTTTTTTCTCGCTCAACGTTAGATCGAATTTTTTAGCGAGCAACAGAATCCCGTCTTTTATATTAATATGTTTTGCTTTGTTCTTATACTGCATTGTCAGATATCTCAATTAACATATTGATGACGAGAGGAAGATAAAAACGCTAAAAATTCCGATGGTGTAGTTTTGAAATGTTTTTTAAAAACGCATGTAAAATAAGAAGCACTATCATAACCACACATATAAGCCACTCGAGTAATATTATATTCACTATTGCGTAGAAGTTTTGTCGCTTTATTCATTCGCGCATTAAGGTAAACTTCGCTGAATGAGGTGTTCTCTAGTTTCAATTTCCTTTTTAATGTGGAACAACTCATATAGAGTGAGTCAGAAATATCCTTGAGCGCCCATTTTCGACTTATGTCGCTTATAATAATATTATAGATATTTTCGGCTAATGTATTTTGCGATAGTTCTCTAAAGAGGGCAAATGCTTCAGGTTCATAGATGAACTCTGAAAGTAGAAATCTTATTAAATATTCCTTTTTATCTTGGGATAATTTCTGGCTTTTATTTGAAGAGTGTAAAAGGTTGAATACTCTTGCTACGCCTGTTTCTATTGGCGCTAACAGATGTTTTGTCGTCGGTTTTGTTAATGGGGCCGAAAAGTCTGCATGTTCATACAGAAAAAAATTATAAGCATTTTTTATTGACGCAGAATCTAATTCAATTAAATTATAATTTAACTGTTCATGAGTCTCTTCCATAGTGATATGAATAGTTTGATCTTTAGCTAAAAATATTAACATTGGCCCTGATGCCGTAATATACTCCCCGGACGATGTCGTAATTGAAATTTTACCCGTGGTGAGCTTGATGAGTACGGACTGCAGTAAATTTAATCCCTGAAGTGATAAGGATTTCCTCTGCCAGTTTTGCGCTGATTGTAAACATTCAATGCTCCCCACCTGGACAGGTGAGGGATTAAATACTTTTAGCATGATAATTTCCTTTTATTAAATGTGCGTGTAAATCAAAAATTATTCTGAAAAATATTTCAAAAGAAAACTAATATATAGCTATATAATTATTTGCGAACTTAAGGTATCAGGTGGCGATCTTTTCATTTTCTATGGGAAATGCTATTTTATATTGCATTTCTACATATTATAGTATCGTTAAAAAACTATGTTGCGTATAAAAAAAAGATGGAAATTTACAAGAATTGGCTCATGTTATTATCAATTTATCTCTTTAAAATTTGAATTAAGTAATAATTGCCTTTAATCTTTTAGAGAATAGCTCTTTAATTTCATGGAGGTAGTTAGCATGAGGTATAAGATCTGATGTTAATTTGTGATAAGGTTTATCCTGGATGTAAATATTAACGCTCTCGGCCAGGAAAGGCATACAACGCGGTAAATATATACTGCGGCGGGTAGACGGTGTAGCGATATCCGGAAATTTGAGGGGAGGGGAAGCATTCAATCGTATGGTTGGCTTTATGAAAAACGGTGTAACACGTTAGTGAGGTTCTTTGATCTTACCCAGCAATAGTGGTCACGTGACTAAGTGAGTAAACTCTCAAGCAAGAGGTGACTCATATGAAAAAACCAGCATCAACCACCAAAAAGCCACGCAAGCAGCACACGCCTGAATTTCGCAGGAAGCCCTGAAACTGGCTGAACGCATTGGGGGGCCGCTGCCGCCCGCGAGCTTAACCTGTATGAATCACAGCTCTACAACTGGCGAAGCAAACAGCAAAATCAGCTCTCTTCTTCTGACCGCGAACAGGCGATGCCCGCAGAGATCGCCCATCTGAAGCGTCCGCTGGCAGAAGGGGATGAGGAACTGGCCATTCTCCAGAATGGCCGCGGCATACTTCGCGAGGCGCCTGAAATGAAGTATGTCTTCATCGAAAAACATCAGGCTGAATTCAGTACCAAAGCCATGTGCCGTGTACTTCAGGTTGCCCGTAGTGGCTGGTACGTCTGGCATCAGCGTCGTCATCAGATAAACCAGCGTCAGCAGTTCCGCCTTATCTGTGATAACGTCGCCCGGGAGGCATTCAGTGACGCAAACAGCGCTATGGTGCGCCACGCCTGACGGATGTATAACATAAAAACCGTGGCGGCCAGCTTGCGATGCGTTACAGATGGTGCAATGGTGGCGTAAACGACTGGGAAAGTCAGCGTGCATACAGACAGAGGTGGTCAGTACTATTCAACGGATTAGCAGAGCTTACTGAAACGACATAATCTGCGGGGGAGTATGAGCACCAGAGGCTGTTGTTATGACAATGCCTGTGCAGAAAGCTTCTTTCACACGCTGAAGGTGGAATGTATCCACGGAGAGGGCTTTGCCAGCTGGGAAATAATGCAGACAGCAGTGTTTAATGATATCGAGTGTGATTACAATCAACGGCGTCGTCACAGTGCCTGTGGCAGTCTCAGTCCGGAACAATTTGAAAACCAGAACCTTGCTTAGGGTTGTGTCCATATTACGCGGGTAGGATCAGTCCATTTCTGTAGTCTGCCTGTTGTTCTTCATCGTCAGTTGAAGTAACAGCTTTACCTCCGGCTACAGTAAGGATGATTGAAAAAATCATTTTAATGGCTTCAGCCAGCCCATTAAAAAATTACTTTCCAACTATCTGATTTATTAGAGGTATTGTCTTTCATTAAGATAGCGAGTCCTGGTGGTTTAAAAATAAAGACACAGTATTATAATGAAAATAACACATCATTAAATATTGAATTTGCTAACTCGTTGTGTGATGCTGAAATGATTTTATTGCATATTATTAATTTCTGGGATGAATGTTATGAAAGGAAAATTTTTGTGTGGTTTATTGGTTTCGCTATTAATTAGCGGATGCGGTGACGATAACACCCCTACAGAGAAAGTCTTGAAAGAACAATTTAGTAATCAATTTCATGGGCGTCTTATCCTTGATTCAATTGATATCAAGGAAACATCGGTTGATGGAAATAAGAGAACATATGCTGCTGATGGCTTACTTTCTACTGGCTACGATCTGTATACGCCAGTTGCCTCGTTAACTGATTATATTGTTGTTCAAAAATCGTGGGATAAAGGCAAAGATATTAAATTCTCAGCAACTTTGAACAGTCTTGGTAATAAAGATACTGGATGGAAAACAATATTTTCTTCATTACAAATGTCAGAAACACCAAAAGGCAATCCAATTCCTAATGTTGAAACTGACGGTAAATATATCATCATGGATGGAGCAGGTTTTGATGATAAAATAAATGCAATTAAAGATGAATATGCCAGGAAGAAATCAAAACTAAACGAATTAAATAATGATATCGCAAAAGTTAAAACTAATATATTAGTTATTAATAAAGAAATCGATGAGTATTGGGGGAAAGGGGAAGATGGAAAAACACAAAGCCGTTATTTTATTCAGCGTGATTTGAATAAAGAGCTGGAACTCTTTAATAAAGAAAATGCTCCTTATTATTTTGAGAAGAAGTACAATGCTGAAGTTTTCGACCCAGCAATGAAGGCTCGCCGGGAAAAATTAAAGAATTACAGGTTGAGTGATTTTGATGACATAAGGGCGGAGAAACGTGCTGTATTAGAAAAACATAAAGAAGAATACTCCGTAAAATATAATGAAATTAATGAGAAGATAAAAGCGAAAATGAAGGTGCTCGATGATGGTTTACAAGAGTTGATAGCAAAGAAACGTGGTCTCATACAGCAGCAATCAACCATCTCAGACGAGATTCGCAATCTTGATTATCAATATAAAAATTGGGTAAATTTTATGGAAGAGCTAAATAAAAGAAAATAACTGACTATTATTATGAGTGATAAAAAAGAGACTGAAATCTGGTCTCTTTTTTTGAGCCTGTCAGTAATTCTATGTAACTGCTAATATATTAAAGGTGATTGCTCAGGCGGTCACCGAACTCGATAATAAAGCGACTCATCGCCAGCCGCCAGTTCTGGATCGGCATACTCCATTTTTTTGATGCATCCTTGATTGCCAGATAAATAACCTTTCGTACCGAGTCATCCGTCGGGAACACTTTGCGTTTCTTAATCGCGGCACGGATCACGCTGTTCAGGGATTCGACTGCGTTTGTAGTGTAGATGGTAGATGGTCTTGCGGATATCCGGCGGATAACTGAAGAGCGTATTGAGGTTTTCCCAGTGCGCACGCCAGCTTTTGCTGATTTGCGGATATTTCGGGAAGACGCTGTTTATCGCATCCGGGAAGCCCTTCAGACCGTCCACACAGGCAATCAGGATGTCCTGAAGGCCCCGCTTTTTCAGCTCCGTCAGCACGCTTAGCCAGAACTTTGTGCCTTCATTTCCGGACAGCCACATGCCGGCAACGCTTTCTGACCTTCGGTATTGATCCCCAGCGCAGGGAAAACTGCTTTGTTTATCACACTGCCATTCTGATGAACTTTGACAACATACAGTCCATATAAACAAAGGGATACAGCGTATCCATTTGTCGGTTTTGCCACTCAATGACCTGCTCTTTTACGGCGTCGGTGACTTTATATATCAGCGTGGGCGACACATCGGAGTCGTACATTTCTTTGAAGGTGGCAACGATTTCGCGGATAGTCATGCCTTTGGCGCAGAGGGATAAAATCTGGCTGTCCATCTGCGTAATGCGCGTCTGGTGCTTCTTAATCAGCTGTGGTTCGAAGGTATTTTCACGGTCACGCGGCGTGTTCAGTTCGATCTCGCTGTTATTGCATAACACCGTTTTTGACGAGTAGCCATTGCGGGTGTTTGAGCCTGTTTTGGGCGCATTTTTCTCATACCCGGGGTGGTCAGCCAGCTCCGCATTGAGCGCTGTTTCGACGGTAAGCTTCGTCAACATGCGGGAAAAAGCATGGAGATCGGTTTCGGTTTTAAGGCCTTCAGCCACTTCAGCCGCAAGGGCTTTAAGTTTCTTTTCGTCCATAATTGCCTGTCTCTGTTGTTGGAGTGAACATATCAAAAACAGGCACTTACACAATTTTAATTACAGTCTAACGCCCGGTCACCCCTACGCAGTTGCACTTCCTTTCATTTGCTGTGGCCAGTTTGCGGGAAGACTTTCACCTTCAGTAATTAAGTTTGGGATGATCTTCTTTACTCAATAAATTATTTTTGTCGTTCAGCTCCTCACGGACTTTTGCCAGTGACTTCTGAAAAGCCGGGATTGTTTGCAGTCTTGCAAACTCTACTGCTCCCACATAACGGCCAGCATCAACATCGCTTTGCCAGTGAGCACCGCATATCACTCTGCTTTGCCCGAACTCCCATCCTCGTCTGGCGAGCTCCTGCGCGCGTTCCGGTCTGGCCTCGGATAATACTAATGCCAGAAGTGTACCATAAGCAGTATGCCCGGAAGGGTAAGAGCCATCTTTTCGCAAAGTATTCTCATCTTCAGGACGGCAGGTAGAATGATTAAATAAGACAAAGGGACGAGTACGCATATAATATTTTTTTGCCGAAGCAGTCGCGTAGTAGCCGCCCATTGTCAGAAGATTCTTTAACATATTCCAGGTTTCTGGCGTATCTTTGGGGTTAATTTTAGCACCCACTACTGGCGAGAATATTCTGGCTATATTTTCCACGCTTACATCTGCATCCTCAGCAGCTTGTTTCCATCGTGGGGAACCCTTTATCGCATAGCCCTTAAAATAAGCCTCCTTATCATAGAGGAAAGCCGGATCATCATTACCTGGCGGTGGTGGTAAGTAGAACTGACTGTTCACTGATTCTTCAGGAGAATGAAAGGGTTGCACTGTTGCTGCTGATGTATATTTAGCTACGATCAGTGGTAGAAAAAATAGTAAATAACGACTTTTCATAAAGACTCGCTCCGGATCAGACAATAATAAACAGATGTAATCCTATAATGATTTATTGCAATGGTTATTCAACATACAGGTAAAAAAGCAGGACGCTGCACTGGTATTATTGTCTGTCCATACCGGACTGACTGCAGCGGACAACAGAACAATACCGGTACTTCCGGCTAACAGCATTTTGTTTAATTTTTCTCCCCGGTTATTTTTTATCTGCGTGCCTGACTGACACGCATTAGGTTAAAATGTTTCCGTAATAGCAAACTATGAATAAGTATTTTAAAGTATGTGCTCTGTTACCCCGGTAACTACCATCAGTCATGATGTGCTGAGTATTAATTTATGATTATGAACAAGAGTCGGAAACAGTATTTAAGAATAAAGAAGCCGACAAAGAAAAAATGCCAAAACTGGCGAAGGGATTATTGTTTTCAGTGATGAAAAAGTTCATGGTGGAGATATTGGACTCACTTGTCGGGGTTAGCGAACCGTCAGATGAAGTGATAGGCGTTATTACTGGTAATAATCTCCCTGTAGCTAAGTAAGCTTTTGACCCTGGCCCAAAGGGGAAAAGCTGATCGCCGAAGCGCTGGGCGTTGCGCCAGAGAAAATCTGGCCTTCTCGTTATAGCTAGTCAGACCAGAGATGGGGGCTACGGATTTCCATTCCCAGAAAAGCAAAAACCCAGCCATAGGCTGGGTTTTCTGAATAAGTGGTGCCCGGACTCGGAATCGAACCAAGGACACGGGGATTTTCAATCCCCTGCTCTACCGACTGAGCTATCCGGGCAACGGGGCGCATTAAACCGTAAAGGGGCGCGGTCGTCAACGGCTTTACACGAAAAAAGTGATAAAAGCGCGCTGACTGCCTGCTTTTCAGGCAAAATGCATAAAATCAGTACCCGTCAGGTGAGCGCGCCACCCTGACGGCACTGTGCAAAACGCAGAATATCTTCCGCCAACCGCTGAGCGGTATCTACATCAGCCTGACTGCGGTTGACCAGCATTCGGCTGAGACAACCTTCCAGCACCAGCTCCATCTGCCTTGCAACCATCGCCGGATCGTCAATTTCCAGCGTGGTCAGTAGCTCATGGGTAAAATCATGTGCCGCGCGTTTTTGTTGATTAGCCAGTTGGTGAATAGGATGGGTTGGGTCGGGATAAAACGTACAGGCGGCAATGAACAAGCAACCAGGATAACGGTTATTACTGACACATTCCGAAAGCGCGCTGTAGCGTGCCAGTAGCTTTTGTTCAGCAGAAAGCGACTCATCAAGAAGAAGCTGGCGTCGCCAGATATCTACCTGCTGACTCAGATAACGTAGCGCGTCATATAAAATGGCTTCTTTATCTGGCCAGAAACGCTGTAATGTGTCGAGTGGGCGATTTACGCGCTCCGCCACCATTTCCAGCGTAGTATCGGCTATCCCTTGCGTCTCCAGTAATTTCAGGGCTTCTCCCAGAATATCTTCACGTTGCACGGTATTCTCCTCCGTCTTTGCTTTTGCAAGTGTCGCTCACGGTTGGCGATCGTGCAAATGCGCGCTAAAGGTGGCGGCGTCCATAAAGCCGGTGACTCGCGCTTGCGGCTGTTCCTGGCCTTGGGCATCAAAGAACAGAATGGTGGGCAGCCCGAGAACTTGCAGATGCTTTAACAGCGCGACGTCCTGCGCATTGTTAGCGGTGACGTTAGCCTGTAAGAGCACCGTGTCGCCGAGCGCCTGCTGGACCCGCGGATCGCTGAAGGTATACTTTTCAAACTCTTTACAGGCCACGCACCAGTCGGCGTAGAAATCCAGCATAACGGGGTTGCCTTTGGCCTGTGCCAGCGCCTGATTGAGTTCGTCCACGGTAGAAATAGCCGTGAAATTGAGGTGCGCTGGAGCTTGCGCGGATGGCGATCCGAACGCCCAATCCTGTAGAGGCCGCACGCTAATGAGCGCTGCCGCCAGCAGGATAATCTGTACGATACGCATCCCCGCTCGTCTGGCCTGAAGGCTGGTGATAAAGGCCCAACCAAAGAAAGCGACGCCCAGCAGCGACCACAGACGTAAACCCCAAGCCTCGCCAATAATCCGCTCCAGTAAAAGGACCGGTAACGCGAGGATCACGAAACCAAAAGCGGTTTTAACATGCGCCATCCACGGGCCGCTTTTCGGTAGCAGGCGGTTGCCAAACACGGTGACCAGCATTAGCGGCAGACCCATACCTAATGCATACAAATACAGCGTACCGCCGCCCAGCCACATGTTGCCGCTCTGAGCGATATAAAGCAGGATCGCGCTTAACGGCGCTGTAGTACAGGGCGAGCAAATTAATCCGGCAATCGCCCCCATAACAAAAACACCGCCGGGCGAACCGCCTTGCTGACGATTACTCATTAATGTCAGCCGGGTTTGCAGTGAGGAGGGGAGCTGTAGTGTAAACAGGCCAAACATCGACAACGCAAGCAGGGTGAACACGATGGCAAGGCCGATTAACACATAAGGGTGCTGCAGCGCCGCCTGAAACTGTAATCCCGCCGCGGCGACGACCAGACCCAGTGCGGTATAGGTCAGCGTCATCCCTTGTACATAGATAAAGGCCAGCAGCAGTGCGCGCCCCGTCGACAAACGTTGCCTTCCCCCCAGGACAATACCGGAAATCAGCGGATACATGGGTAAAACGCAGGGCGTAAAGGCGATACCTATGCCGATCAGTAGCGCCCAGAGCGCGGAAAAAGGTAGCTGGGCGGCGGGTTTTGACGTCTCTCCCGTCTGGGTGACAGCAGGCGTCGGCGTGGCGTCTATTGCCGCGGCAACTTCACTTAGCGGCACCGTTTTCGTTTCCGGCGGATAACAGAATCCCGCATCGGCGCACCCCTGGTACGTTACCGTTAATGTCGCGCCAGCCGCCGCCTGGTTAACCGTTACCGGAACGTTTAGCCGCTTACGGTAGATTTCGCTTTTTCCGTAGAATTCATCTTCATGCCAGACGCCTGCCGGGAGTTGGACTGCGGCGATATCTGCTTTCGTCGGCGTGATACTGATTTGTTTACGGTAAAGGTAGTAACCCTCTTTTACCTGCCAGGAGAGGGTAAGATCGTGTTGATTTTGCTGAAAATCAAAAACAAACGCCCGGTCGGCAGGGACGAACTGCGAGCGACCCGGCGCGTCGAATAATCCGGCGAAGGCGGATGTGCTGCACAGCAGCAGGATCAGCGTAAAGATGCGTTGAGCCATGAGAGGTAATCAGTATCTCCGTGAGTAACAGGTAAAACCAGAAGTTCAGGCGTTTGATACGGGTGATGAGACTTCAGGCAGTCGATAAGCGCTTGCTGATGTGAAACGGTGGTTTTTAAGATCATTTGAACTTCATACTCCTGCTCCAGTTTGCCTTCCCAGTAGTACAGCGATGTCGCGCCGGGGAGGAGGGTGGCGCAGGCGGCCAGTTTTTCCGCCAGCACTTTGGCGGCCAGATCCTGGGCGGTAGCTTCATCCGGGGCGGTACAAAGCACCACAACGGCCTCGGGGATGGAAATATCCTGACTCTTAACATCAAGCATAAACACCTCGAAAGAACAAAAAGACCCGCAAGTGAACGGTCACTATACAACGGACGAGGGCAGGATGTTAGTCAAAGGGCGGGAGAATGCGGGGCGTGATACGCCCCGCGGGTGAAACACTTACAGCATAAAGCTGCCCAGCAGGAAGCCGAAGCAGACAGCCAGAACGACGCCCAGGGTGCCTGGGATGAAGAACGGGTGGTTAAAGACGAATTTACCGATACGGGTTGTACCGGTGTCATCCATCTGTACCGCCGCAACCAGAGTCGGGTAGGTCGGCAAAATGAACAGGCCGGAAACGGCGGCGAAGGAAGCGACTGCCGTCAGCGGAGAGACGTTCAGCGCCAGCGCCATCGGCATCAGCGCTTTCGCCGTTGCCGCCTGAGAGTAGAGCAGCGCGGAAGCAAAGAAGAAGATGACGGCCAGCAGCCACGGATGCCCCTGGATGACGCTACCCGCAGTGTCTTTGATCCAGTCGATGTTAGCGGATACGAAGGTATCGCCCAGCCACGCCACGCCCAGAATACAGATACAGGCGCTCATCCCTGCTTTAAAGGTACTGGAGTTGAGGATGGCGTCAGTTTCCACTTTACACAGGATGGTGGTCAGCGTTGCGACGCTCAACATGATGATCAAAATAGCGTTGGTGGTGTTCATCAGCGGTTTCTCAACCAGGCCGAGGCTCGGACTGTTGACAATCGCATAAACAACCACGCAGATAACGCCCAGCAGGAACAGCCAGACGGAATTTTTTGCCATCGGTTTGATTTCAATCTGCTTTTCACCACGCAGTTCAATCAGCCCTTCTTCCAGACGCTTGCGGTAAATCGGGTCGTCCGACAGTTTGGAGTTGAACAGCATCGTGACCAGGAAGGACATCACCAGCACCGCCAGCAGCGTAGAGGGGATAACCACGGACAGCAGGTGAATGTAGCTAATGCCATGACCTTCCATAACAGAAGACATATACACCACGGCCGCAGAAATCGGCGAGGCGGTAATCGCAATCTGCGCGGATACCACGGCGGTCGAGAGCGGACGGCAAGGTTTGATTCCCTGCTCCTTCGCGACTTCAGCAATAACCGGCAGCGTTGCCAGGGAAATGTTCCCGGTACCAGCAAAAATAGTCAGGAAATAGGTCACAATCGGTGCGAGGATAGTGATGTATTTCGGGTTCTTACGCAGCAGTTTTTCCGTCTGGTTTACCAAATAATCCAGACCGCCCGCGACCTGCATAGCAGAGATCGCGGCGATAACCGCCATGATGATGGAAATGACATCGAATGGAATTGTCCCTGGCTTCACGCCGATGGCGGCAAGTACCAGAACACCCAGCCCACCTGCGAATCCAATACCGATGCCCCCAAGTCTGGCGCCCAAAAAGATTGCCAGCAAAACAATGATAAGTTCGACAACTATCATATTAGCCTTCCTTGTTGTTTAACAATTTGATATTAAATTGTTGTTATTTGGTAACTTCTTGTAAGAAAAAAGGCACGTCATCGTGACGTGCCTCTTTGGTACTACCCTGTACGATTACTGTTCGCTTTCATCAGTATAACGTTTAGCTTTATAAGCCGGGTGCATCAAGTTCTGTACGGAGAAAATATCGTCCAGCTCGGCTTCCGTTAACAGGCCGCGCTCCAGCACAACTTCACGTACGCTCTTACCGGTTTCAGCACAGATTTTACCGACGATGTCGCCGTTGTGGTGGCCGATGAACGGGTTGAGGTAAGTGACGATACCGATGGAGTTATAAACGTACCCTTCGCACACTTCTTTATTCGCGGTAATGCCGTTAACGCATTTTTCCAGCAGGTTGTAGCACGCGTTGCTCAGAATGTGGATGGATTCGAACATCGCCTGACCGATAACCGGCTCCATAACGTTCAACTGCAACTGACCGGCTTCCGCCGCCATCGTAACGGTGGTGTCGTTACCGATGACTTTAAAGCATACCTGGTTTACGACTTCCGGTACTACCGGGTTCACTTTGGCTGGCATGATGGAAGAGCCCGCCTGCAGTTCCGGCAGGTTGATCTCGTTCAGGCCGGCACGAGGACCAGAAGAGAGCAAGCGCAGGTCGTTACAGATTTTGGACATCTTCACTGCCAGACGTTTCAGCGCGCTGTGAACCATAACATATGCGCCACAGTCAGATGTCGCCTCAATCAGATCTTCAGCCGGAACACAGGCGAAACCAGTGACTTCAGCCAGTTTTTTCACCGCCAGCGGAGAGTATTCTTTCGGCGTGTTCAGACCAGTACCGATTGCCGTTGCGCCAAGGTTGACTTCCAGCAGCAGCTCAGCAGTACGCTCGATGCTTTTCACTTCTTCTTTCAGCAGGATGCTGAACGCACGGAATTCTTGACCAAGCGTCATCGGTACGGCGTCCTGCAACTGGGTACGACCCATTTTCAGGATGTCCTGGAATTCAACCGCTTTACGTTCGAAACCTTCACGCAACTGGTTGATGGCATCGATCAGTTTGACGATAGAGGCGTAAACCGCTACACGGAAGCCTGTCGGATAGGCATCGTTAGTGGATTGACATTTATTCACGTGGTCGTTCGGGTTCAGGTACTGATATTCACCTTTCTGATGACCCATCAGTTCCAGCCCGATGTTGGCCAGCACTTCGTTGGTATTCATGTTGACGGAAGTGCCCGCGCCGCCCTGATAGACATCTACCGGGAACTGGTCCATGCACTTACCGTTGTTAAGGACTTCATCACATGCGGCAATGATGGCGTTCGCCACACTCTTAGGAATGGTTTGCAGCTCTTTGTTGGCCAGCGCCGCCGCTTTTTTTACCATAACCATGCCACGCACAAATTCAGGGATGTCGCTGATTTTGTTATTGCTAATGTAGAAGTTTTCAATCGCTCTCAGAGTGTGAACACCATAGTAGGCTTCAGCTGGAACTTCCCTGGTACCCAACAGATCTTCTTCGATACGAATGTTGTTTGACATGTGAACCTTCTTTTTCAAGCTGCCAATGATTTTTACTTTAAAATACACAGGATATATGTGATTTCGAATGTTTTCTGACCGACGATTATCCCCTCCATCGGCCTGATAAACGAGATCATATGCTGCTTCAGAATTCCTACCGTAATCTGGATCACTTAAAGTGTGGGAATTTACCCCTTATTTATTATTTTGTGAAATAGGTCACCGCTTTAGTATTACTACCTAAAATAGGTGTACAAACCACTTGAAATTTTGCTACGCACCACCATATCGAATCGATGCGAATCGCAACCCCATTCAAATGGTCGTCGCAGACGGCCATGACTTACAGGAGAGTCCTTTGCGCTGGATACCCTTTTTAGCTGTCTTTCTCTATGTTTACATTGAGATTTCTATCTTTATCCAGGTCGCCCATGTGCTTGGCGTCTTGATGACGCTAATCCTGGTGATTTTTACGTCTGTTATCGGTATGTCACTGGTACGTAACCAGGGTTTTAAAAACTTTTTGCTGATGCAACAAAAAATGGCGGCCGGTGAGAGCCCGGCGGCAGAAATGATTAAGAGTGTATCGCTGATCATCGCTGGCTTACTGCTCCTGTTGCCGGGATTTTTCACCGATTTTCTCGGCCTTCTCCTTTTGTTACCGCCAGTGCAAAAACATTTGACGCTGAAGTTGTTGCCGCATTTACGTTTTTCCCGGATGCCGGGCGGCGGGTTTAGCGCGGGTACTGGCGGTGGCGAAACATTTGACGGCGAGTATCAGCGTAAAGATGACGATCGCGATCGTATTGAACATAAAGACGATCGTCGGGATTAAAGGTAGAGATGTTGGTCGGATAAGTCGCGTGAGGCGCTATCCGGCCAGCGAATGCGTCTTACGCCATGCGTTTTCGCTTCGGTAAAAACAGCCATAATGCAGCCAGCATGATAATGGCATATAAGCTTTTCCACCCCAGCATTGCCAGCAATAACAGGCACAGTAGACAACCCGTCACCGCCAGTGCATAGCAGCGCCCTTTCAATAGTCGACAGCCCGCCAGCATACAAAGCAGATAGAGCATAATAAAAATACCGTTAGCATAGACGATCAGCGCATTGAGGTTAATCTTCAGGGCGTAGACGACCAGGGAACTCACGCAACAACAGGCCAGAATAACGTTTAACGCGTGCAAGGGAAGGCGCCCGGGAGAGAGTTGAGCCAGATAGTGATCGGGCTGATATTGCATTTGCGTCCATATCAGACGCGCAAAACTCTGAGCATACACATTCAGGCTGGCAAAGCAGGTGAGATAACCAATAATGCAGGCTATCCACAACGCCTGGATACCGAAGAGATGAACAATAATAAGCGGTAGCGATGCTGTTGCCGCTATCTTGTCGCTATAGACGCCAAAATGCAGCACCACGGCGGTACAGGTCCAATAAATGGAGCCGGCCAGCATCAGGCCAATGATCAATGCGCGCGGAAAATCACGTTCAGGATTTTTAAATTCAGACGACAAATGCGTAAAAGCCTCAATTCCCACAAATCCCCAGAACATGATCGCCAGGGCGGTACACAGCCGGGAAAAGGTGATTTCGTTTGCGGCTGGGAAGGTGATATCTGCAGGTTTAATCGCGCCTTTCCACAGAATGGCGGCAATAAGCGCGATAATTAATCCAGCGATAATGGCTTGCAGGTTGGCGCTGGAGCTGGCGCCGCGCGATCCCATAAACCATAGTAAACCTAGAGTACCCAGCTCCCCAAATAAGAGCTGTTCGCTTTGCCAGCCAAACAGCGCCTGGCCGAAACCCACCGCAATATGCAAGGCTGCGGGAAAACTAACAGGAATGACTGATAAAAACAGCCAACTGATCACTCGTTGCAGACGCGGGCCAAATGCTATCCCGACAAAATGCGCTACGCCGCCAGCGTGTGGAAAGTGACGCCCCAGCACAGCAAAGACAATCGCAATAGGGAAAATCAAAATAATGAGCAGCGGCCATGCCCAAAGGCTGATGTCGCCTGCCGCCAGCGCAGCCAGCTCCGGAAGCGCAAAAACGCCAGTCCCTAATAATGATGTGGTTAACAAGATAACGCCCTGAACCAACCCAAGCTCTTTTTTTAGTTCATTCATCAGCTCATTATCCGGCGGCATTGTAACGTCAGGTGACGACAGACATTTTTAAGCGTATCACACACGCCTTTTCTTATAGCAGGATGTTCTAAGCCTTGGGTAAACGTGAGATAAGTAGCGTTTTTACCGCTTTTTTCGCTCAGAAGAATTTTTTTTCATCTCCCCCCTTGAAGGGGCAAAACCCCATCCCCATCTCTCTGGTCACCAGCCGGGAAACCGTTTACGGGCCGGCGTCACCCATAACTGATAATGACTTTCTCAAAGGAGAGCTATCAATGAGTATTCGTCCGTTACATGATCGTGTGATCGTCAAACGTAAAGAAGTTGAGTCTAAATCTGCTGGCGGCATCGTACTGACCGGTTCCGCAGCGGGTAAATCAACTCGTGGCGAAATCATCGCTGTTGGTAAGGGTCGCATCCTGGACAACGGTACTGTACAGCCGCTGGACGTGAAAGTTGGCGACATCGTTATTTTTAACGATGGCTACGGTGTGAAATCTGAAAAGATCGACAATGAAGAAGTGTTGATCATGTCTGAAAGCGACATTCTGGCAATTGTTGAAGCGTAATCCGCGAACGACACTGAACATACGAATTTAAGGGAAAGAGAAAATGGCAGCTAAAGACGTAAAATTCGGTAACGACGCTCGTGTGAAAATGCTGCGCGGCGTAAACGTACTGGCAGATGCAGTGAAAGTAACCCTCGGTCCGAAAGGCCGTAACGTGGTTCTGGATAAATCTTTCGGTGCGCCGACTATCACTAAAGATGGTGTTTCCGTAGCGCGTGAAATCGAACTGGAAGACAAGTTTGAAAACATGGGCGCGCAGATGGTGAAAGAAGTTGCCTCTAAAGCGAACGACGCTGCAGGCGACGGCACCACCACCGCGACCGTACTGGCGCAGTCCATCATTACCGAAGGCCTGAAAGCCGTTGCTGCGGGCATGAACCCGATGGACCTGAAACGTGGTATCGACAAAGCGGTTGCTGCGGCGGTTGAAGAGCTGAAAGCCCTGTCCGTACCGTGCTCCGACTCTAAAGCGATTGCTCAGGTAGGTACTATCTCCGCTAACTCCGACGAAACCGTAGGTAAACTGATCGCGGAAGCGATGGATAAAGTCGGTAAAGAAGGCGTCATCACCGTTGAAGACGGTACCGGTCTGCAGGACGAACTGGACGTGGTTGAAGGTATGCAGTTTGACCGCGGCTACCTGTCTCCTTACTTCATCAACAAGCCGGAAACTGGCGCAGTAGAGCTGGAAAGCCCGTTCATCCTGCTGGCTGATAAGAAAATCTCCAACATCCGCGAAATGCTGCCGGTTCTGGAAGCCGTTGCAAAAGCAGGCAAACCGCTGCTGATCATCGCTGAAGATGTTGAAGGCGAAGCGCTGGCTACCCTGGTTGTTAACACCATGCGTGGCATCGTGAAAGTGGCTGCTGTTAAGGCACCGGGCTTCGGCGATCGTCGTAAGGCGATGCTGCAGGATATCGCTACTCTGACCGGCGGTACCGTAATCTCTGAAGAGATCGGTATGGAGCTGGAAAAAGCAACCCTGGAAGACCTGGGGCAGGCGAAACGCGTTGTGATCAACAAAGACACCACCACCATCATCGATGGCGTGGGTGAAGAAGCTGCCATCCAGGGCCGTGTTGCTCAGATCCGTCAGCAGATTGAAGAAGCGACCTCCGACTACGATCGTGAAAAACTGCAGGAGCGCGTAGCGAAACTGGCAGGCGGCGTTGCGGTAATCAAAGTTGGCGCTGCGACCGAAGTTGAAATGAAAGAGAAGAAAGCCCGCGTTGAAGATGCCCTGCACGCGACCCGTGCTGCGGTAGAAGAAGGCGTGGTTGCTGGTGGTGGCGTTGCGCTGATCCGCGTTGCTTCTAAAATTGCTGACCTGAAAGGCCAGAACGAAGACCAGAACGTGGGTATCAAAGTTGCGCTGCGCGCAATGGAAGCTCCGCTGCGTCAGATCGTGCTGAACTGCGGCGAAGAGCCGTCTGTTGTCGCTAACACCGTTAAAGGCGGCGACGGTAACTACGGTTACAACGCAGCAACTGAAGAATACGGCAACATGATCGATATGGGTATCCTGGACCCAACCAAAGTTACCCGTTCTGCGCTGCAGTACGCGGCTTCTGTGGCTGGTCTGATGATCACTACCGAGTGCATGGTGACCGACCTGCCGAAAAGCGATGCTCCTGATTTAGGCGCTGCTGGTGGCATGGGGGGTATGGGTGGTATGGGCGGCATGATGTAATTGCCCACACCCTGCATCCTTCAGGCTGCAGATGCGTTGGCTAACCCCAGTCACTTACTTGAGTAAGTGACTGGGGATTAACAAACTGGCCGCCTTCCTGCAACCAGAATGATTTGGATGTTTATCTCCCAGAATTGAGAAACCCCCGGGCAGAAATGACCGGGGGTTTTTCTTTTAGTCATCTTTTTAGTATAAGATTCAGATACGGACAAAACGTCCAGCTCATTGATTATGGGGAATAACATGCACGTGAAATATTTAGCAGGGATCGTTGGCGCTGCGCTGCTGATGGCGGGTTGTAGCTCCAGCAACGAACTCACCGCTGCCGGCCAAAATGTACGCTTTGTCGAAGATAAGCCAGGCGCGGAATGCCAGCTTATTGGTACGGCAACTGGTAAACAGAGTAACTGGTTTTCAGGCCAGCACGGCGAAGAGGGTGGCTCAATGCGTGGCGCAGCGAACGATCTGCGTAATCAGGCAGCCGCGATGGGTGGAAACGTGCTGTATGGCGTAAGTAGTCCGTCACAGGGCATGTTGTCCAGTTTTGTCCCGACGGCCAGCGAGATGAACGGCCAGGTTTATAAATGTCCGAATTGATATGTCTGAATCGTAACGCCCTCTGAAAGATTCAGAGGGCGATATGGTTAGCGTTTTTCCTGCGATGATGCCATGCGTAGATTATGCAACGCGCGCATGCATTGATCTTGCGTCAGACGCGCTGCTTTACCGGTTCCAAGCGTTCTGACAAAAACCTTACACGGTTTTCCTTCCAGCTTTTTAAGACGCGGGCTGAAATTCAGCAAGCGGCGTGATATTGCTTCAGCTTCTTTAGAGCCTGACTGATTACGGGTCTTAATGATGGTGCCGCAATCATGCGATTGTCCTGCCTCATCCGTATAACGATAAACGAGCGCTAAATAATGGTTATACAGATTATGTTTCCAGTCAGGCTGGTTATAGGTATCGAATTCGATATTACCGTTTTCCAGGCAGTCAGCATCGTATAATGGTAAAAAGTCCAGCATTGAAGAAATACGCAATGCGAGCTCACGCATTTCGGCATTATTAATGGCGTGAATAATAGCCATCACCAGAACTTCAACCTGCCACTCACCGACCTGTAAATCAAGATGGCTACCATTGTGCAGCTTTAACGTAAAGGTTAATACTTTTTCTGTATTATCGCTCAACGCTAAAGATTCAACACGCTGATTAACATCGGCATTTTCCAGCTCTTCACGGAGTATTGCCGGAATATTCTCATGCATTTTAAGCACATGACTGCTTTTAGCTTTCTGGCGTTTTTCCTGCTCTTGTTCCGGAAGCGAGTGTTGTAGATAAAGCCGGTGTTCAAGGCCGATCAACAAGTCTCGCAGCGCGAGCACAGGAAAGAAAAGCAGTGTTTCTTTATTTCTCAGTGACTTCACCTTAAGCGCCAGCGCGATAAACTTATCATTGTGACGAATAACGCCGGTATTTAGTCCCTTAATCGTTAAGGCCATGTCAATTCTCCACAAATATAAAATAATTAAATGTTTTACTGCAATGTATTTGATATATAAATTGTTTATGCCGTCCTATAAAAAGGATAACCAGTATAATTCGAAAATGCAGTACACGCTAAGCGAGTCCTAAAACGGACTTTATTGAAAAGAGAGGACCGGAAAGGTGTATTTAACGAAGGTTAGTTTATCCTCGCCAAAGGGTGAGGAGAATCGCGGGGGAGTCTCCTCGTAATATTGCGCGGTAATATTTTTCGTCGTCCCTGACGCGCCCGCGAGGATTAGCACTGCCGAAGCTGTAAATCCAGCGGTGTTTTGCTCGGTTCGCCGCCGATTTCACGCGCCAGTCTTGGCACCATATAGCCGGATACCAGCGTGAGCAGTTCGCGCATGATTTGCCGGGCTTCGTCATCGGTGACCATAAAATGCGCGGCGCCCTGCACTTTATCCAGCACATGCAGGTAATAGGGCATCACGCCGGCGTCAAATAGCGCGTTGCTCAGATTCGCCAGCGTTCGCGCGTTATCATTCACGCCACGCAGCAGGACGCTCTGGTTGAGAAGCATGACGCCCACGTGGCGCAGTTTCTTCATCGCCAGGCAGAATGCCTCGTCCACTTCATTAGCGTGGTTGATATGGTTCACCAACAAAATTTGCAGACGTGACTGGTCAAAGCGGGCGACCAGTTCGTCAGTAATGCGTGCCGGGATGACGATAGGCAACCGACTGTGGATGCGTAGCCGCTTGACGTGCTTAATGGCTTCCAGTTGCGTGAGCAGCCAGTCCAGCTCATGATCTTTCGCCATCAGCGGATCGCCGCCGGAAAAGATGATCTCATCCAGTTCCGGGTGTGCGGCGATATACTCCAGCGCGACTCTCCAGTTGCGCTTATTGCCTTGATTCTCCGCATACGGGAAGTGACGACGGAAACAGTAGCGGCAATTTACCGCACATCCGCCTTTTACCAGCAATAGCGCCCGGTTTTGGTATTTATGCAATAATCCTGGCACCACGCTGTGTTGCTCTTCCAGCGGGTCGGTGGAGAAACCGGGGGCGACAATAAATTCATCCCGGGACGTCAGTACTTGACGTAAAAGAGGATCGTCAGGGTTGCCCTTCTCCATGCGCGCAATAAAAGCGCGCGGCACGCGGAGGGCAAACAAGCGCCTGGCGTCCTGTCCTGCCCGGAGGTTTTCATCAGCTTCAATCTGTAAAAGATGCAGCAGTTCGTCGGGATTGGTCACAACATCGGCAAGTTGCGCTAACCAATCTTCTCGCAATGGGGTATTTAGGGTTACAATATGCGCCATTTTGTGGCTTAGCTACCAGTTAACAATTTCAGAGGGCCTTATGGCGACTTACTATAGCAACGATTTTCGTTCCGGTCTTAAAATCATGTTGGATGGCGAACCTTATGCGGTTGAATCCAGTGAATTCGTGAAACCGGGTAAAGGCCAGGCGTTTGCCCGCGTTAAGCTGCGCCGTCTGCTGACCGGCACGCGCGTTGAGAAAACCTTCAAATCGACCGATTCCGCTGAAGGCGCGGATGTAGTCGATATGAACCTGACTTACCTGTACAACGACGGTGAGTTCTGGCATTTCATGAACAACGAAACCTTCGAGCAGCTGTCTGCAGATGCCAAGGCTATCGGCGACAACGCAAAATGGCTGTTGGATCAGGCGGAATGCATCGTAACCCTGTGGAACGGTCAGCCTATCTCTGTCACTCCGCCGAACTTTGTTGAACTGGAAATTGTTGATACCGACCCAGGTCTGAAGGGCGATACCGCAGGTACTGGCGGCAAACCAGCCACGCTGTCTACTGGCGCAGTGGTTAAAGTTCCGCTGTTCGTGCAGATTGGCGAAGTGATCAAAGTCGATACCCGTTCCGGCGAATACGTATCCCGCGTAAAATAATTTATGTTATCGGGAAAAATGGTGCAGCGTATGCTGCGCCATCCTTTTTTTCGCGCCTCAATGATGAAACGCTTTATCAGCCTTGTCGCGCTGGTTCTTCTTACCAGCACATTATTAACGGCATGTAATACCGCCCGCGGCTTCGGCGAAGATATTCAGCATCTTGGCCACGCCATCTCCCGTGCAGCCAGCTAATCGCTTCTCGTCTTCCTAAAATTAGTCGATCGCCCGTCATTTTCTGGGATGTTGTCTATTATTAAGTTGCTATACACAAACAACATTGGCTAGAAAAGGAAGACATTATGGTTAAAAAGACAATTGCAGCGATCTTTTCTGTTTTGGTACTTTCCACTGTATTAACTGCTTGTAATACCACGCGCGGCGTGGGCGAGGACATCTCGGACGGTGGTAGTGCGATCTCTGGCGCTGCAACCAGAGCTCAGCAGTAATCATCAACGGTACGGCATGGCGTCGTACCGTTAATCGATTTTCTCCGGAAGCATAAGAAAGGGAGAATACCGATTATCCATATGAAGTTTCATACGGATATTACGCTTATAGGTGTAAACCGTTTTTCCGTGAATGCCAAGCGCATACGCAATCTCTTTATTGCTGGTGCCTTCCGTCCACATCGCGAGCACTTTTTCCTCCTGCGGAGAGAGCAATGGCGTGGCGCTTTCCGGCGCTTCCTGCAGTGGATGAGTATATAGCGCTCCTTTAATTCGTTGTGCAAGCTCATGTAAAGGCGTGTGTTTAGATAACACTGCATGACTGGCATATTGCGGTCTGTACGGCATATTCCCTGACTGTAATAATACCAACGGCGTCATCCTGCAGGCGGCAAAAAATGCATTGATAGGCTGCTCGGGTAAGGCATCGTTGAGAAAACCATATAAATCAGCGATAACCAGATGGGGCTTCCATTGCAGAATATGTTCTTTCGCCAGTATAAGGTTATTCATCCCGGATACCAGCAGTGAAGAACTGAGCACATCAGTGTGATTAAGCCAGGCCTCCATGCCCGTACGGGTAAAGTGGCATCGGTCTATCACTAAAATTTTCAACATAGTTTTTTGCACCCGGAAGTAGTAAAGCACTTTCTTTCCCAGAAGGCGTTCCATCATAGAGAACTCCTGTGGACGCTAAATGCGAAAACTACGCGGCTTAAAAGGGCCAATTCCCGCCTTTAGACGGAAAAAAATAAAAAGGTTGAAATTCATTTTCTCTCAGGCAAGAATGGCTTTTCATCCGTATACGTTACAGGACGACCTGTAAACGCTATTCTCACCGGGGACGGCCCCATTAATTATCTGGAGCCTGCTATGTCCTGGATCATTCTATTAATCGCTGGTTTACTTGAAGTGGTATGGGCTGTCGGCCTGAAGTATACCCACGGTTTTTCTCGTCTGACCCCCAGTATCATCACCATTACGGCCATGGTTATCAGTATGGCGTTACTTTCCTGGGCAATGAAAACGCTGCCCGTTGGAACGGCGTACGCCATCTGGACCGGCATCGGCGCCGTCGGGGCGGCAATCACCGGTATCCTTCTGTTGGGCGAGTCTGCCTCACCGGCGCGTTTGCTCAGTCTTGGCTTGATCGTCGCGGGTATCATTGGGCTAAAACTCAGTGCGCATTAATTCGTCGCTGACATTGCTACGAACCTGATTGTTTTACCCAAATTAATTTATTGACGTCAAACCCCTCCCGGGTCGCGACGGCCAGCATTTGCTGTTTTATTTCCTCAGAAAGCGTTGGCGTGCGAGAGAGTATCCACAGATAGTCGCGATCCGGGCCGCACACCAGCGCATGACGGTATTCCCGGTCAAGCGCAATCACGTTATAGCCGCCGTAGAACGGGCCGAAAAAAGAGACCTTGAGCGCGGCGCGGTTTGGACTACCGGTAAAATACGCTTTGCCTTCTGTTTTTTGCCACATTCCCCGATCCGGGTTATAGCCTTTATTGATGACATTAATCCCGCCATCGTCACGCAGACTATAGGTGGCCGTGACTTGTTCCAGTCCACGTTCAAATCGATGATCGAGGCGTGCGATCTCATACCAGGTGCCTAGGTAACGTTTGGCATCAAAGTTATTTACCACGGTAACGCCTTTAGGCGGGGTAGGTGAACTACAGGCGACAACCAAAAATGCCGCAGTAACCGCAGCAACGACGGGCAGCAAGCGCATAGCGTTTTTCCTTCCAGTGTTTTTTCTAAGTGTAGAACCTGGCGGGAAAATGAGAGGCAGGAAAAGAAAAAACGCCCTCTTATCGGGTAGATAAGAGGGCGTCGTGGCAACTTAGAGAGTGATAACGCCAATCGCCGTCACAACGGTCAGGATTGCCGCCAGACCGTAGAAGACCCATTTGCCCGCGGGCACGTGGATTTTCAGGTCATGCATCGCGTGGTGCATACGGTGTAGGCCACACCATAGCGGCAGCACGATCATCAGGAACAGAAAAACGCGACCAATAAAGCTTTGGGCGAACGTCAGTACGCGCTCAAAACTCAGGGCATCGCCCGGAAATAGCCCCAGCGGCAGCATGATGCCAACCAGTAGCACGATCACCGGCGCGATGATCGCGCCCCACATACCGCCTGCGCCAAACAGTCCCCAGAATACGGGTTCATCAGAACGTTTTGGGTTTGGATTAATCATCCGGGACTCCTTACCAGAACAGGGCAACATACAGAATGACTACGGTGACTACCGCAGTGACCACCCAAAGCCCTTTGATGATTGGCTCTGGCCCCATTTTTTCGTCTTTTACAATGATATTGGCCGCCTTCGGCGCCAGTTCAAACCAGGTTTTGGTGTGCAGCAGCGCGGCCGCCAGGGTGATCAGGTTTAAGATCACTACCACCGGGTTTTGTAAAAAGCCGACGAATCCCATCCAGGATTCCGCGCCGTGTTTGAGCGCAAACAGACCGAAAATCAGTTCAATACTGAACCAGACTGCCGGCACCGCTGTGCCTTCGCGCAGCATATAAAAGCGATAAAACGGCAGTTTTTTCCACCAGGTGGACGTCATCGGCCGCACATAGGGTTTGCGTTTAGTCGTCATGTTGCACTCCTTAGCGTGGTTTCAGGGTGGCGATAAGAAAGTCTTTCGAGCTTTCCACTTTACCCTGCTGAATGGCCGCAGCCGGATCGACATGTTTTGGACAGACTTCGGAGCAGTAGCCCACGAAAGTACAGGTCCATACGCCGTTCGGACTGTTCAACTGCGCCATACGCTCCTTCTTACCGTGATCGCGGCTATCTTCGTTATAGCGATGCGCCAGCGTAATCGCAGCCGGTCCGATAAATTCAGGATTCAGACCGAACTGCGGGCACGCGGCGTAGCACAGACCACAGTTGATGCAACCGGAGAACTGGTGATACTTCGCCATTTGCGCCGGGGTCTGGACATTCGGCCCCTGATCTGGCGTGCGAGAGTTGCCAATAATGTACGGTTTGATCGCTTCCAGGCTTTCGATAAAGTGCGTCATATCGACAACCAGATCGCGCTCAATCGGGAAGTTCGCCAGCGCTTCCACCTTCATACCGTTGGTGTAATCGCGCAGGAAGGTTTTACACGCCAGTTTAGGGACGTTGTTGACCATCATGCCGCAGGAGCCGCAGATCGCCATACGGCAGGACCAGCGGTAGCTCAGGTCTGGCGACAGGTTATCTTTGATGTAGCCCAACGCGTCCAGTAGCGATGTTGTTTCATCATAAGGAACTTCATAGAAAGCACTGTGCGGCGCGGTATCGGTTTCCGGGTTATAGCGCACCACCTCAACTTTCAGGTTTTTCATCTCAGCCATTCGCCTTCTCCTTCTTATCGGCTGCTTCCGCTTCACCGCCGTAAACACGTTTGGCTGGCGGCAGGGTGGTGATTTTCACGTCGCTGTATTCCAGACGGGTCGTGCCATCAGCATCGCGGAAGGCGAGGGTGTGCTTGAGGAAGTTCACATCGTCGCGCTCGGTACAGCCTTCATCCAGACGCTGATGCGCGCCGCGGGACTCTTTACGCGCCAGCGCAGAGTGCGCCATACATTCCGCCACGTTCAGACCATGACCCAGTTCGATGGTATACAGCAGGTCAGTGTTGAACACGCTGGAAGTATCGGAGATACGTACGCGCTTGAAACGTTCCTGAAGCTCGGCCAGTTTATCAACGGTTTTCTGCATCAGTTCCGGGGTACGGTAAATACCGCAACCTTCTTCCATAGACAGACCCATCTCATCGCGGATCTTCGACCAGTTTTCGTTGCCTTCCTGGTTCACCAGATTTTTCAGACGTTGTTCAATATCGGCAACCTGGGCGTCGAGCGCGGCGCTATTTGCGGCGCCTGCCGTAGCAGCGCGTTCCATTGCTTGTTCGCCAGCCAGACGACCAAACACCACCAGTTCCGCCAGTGAGTTGGAACCGAGGCGGTTCGCGCCATGCAGGCCAACAGAGGAGCATTCGCCAACGGCAAACAGCCCTTTGACACGGCTTTCACAGTTCTGGTCGGTTTCAATGCCGCCCATGGTGTAGTGCGCGGTCGGACGTACTGGAATCGGTTCTTTAACCGGATCGACGCCGACATAGGCTTTCGCCAGTTCGCAAATGAACGGCAGACGTTCATGCAGTTTCTTCTCGCCGAGATGACGCAGGTCGAGGTGAACCACATCGCCGCGCGGCGTGGAGATGGTGTTGCCTTTACGCCATTCGTGCCAGAAAGCCTGGGATACTTTGTCGCGCGGCCCCAGTTCCATATATTTGTTTTTCGGCTCGCCCAGCGGCGTTTCGGGGCCCATGCCGTAGTCTTGCAGATAACGGTAGCCATTTTTATTGACCAGAATACCGCCTTCGCCGCGGCAACCTTCAGTCATCAGGATACCGGAACCTGGCAGGCCGGTCGGGTGATACTGAACGAATTCCATATCACGCAGCGGAACGCCGTGGCTCAGCGCCATGCCCATCCCGTCGCCGGTGACGATGCCGCCGTTGGTGTTATAGCGGTATACGCGGCCTGCGCCGCCTGTCGCCATGACCACGGCGTTGGCGCGGATTTGCACCAGCGTGCCTTCCATCATGTTCATTGCCACCAGGCCGCGCGCATGGTTGTCATCAACCAGAATATCCAGCACAAAATGTTCGTCAAAGCGCTGGATTTGTGGGAACTGCAGGGAAGTCTGGAACAGAGTATGCAGCATATGGAAGCCGGTTTTATCCGCGGCGAACCAGGTACGCTCGATTTTCATACCACCGAAGCGACGCACGTTAACGCTACCGTCCGGACGGCGGCTCCACGGGCAGCCCCATTGCTCCAGCTGCGTCATCTCAGTGGGACAATGGTGGACAAAGTAATCCACGACATCCTGCTCACACAGCCAGTCTCCGCCTGCTACCGTATCGTGAAAATGGTAGTCAAAGCTGTCATGATCCTGGGCGACAGCGGCTGAACCCCCTTCGGCAGCGACGGTGTGGCTGCGCATCGGGTACACTTTTGAGATCAGTGCGATTTTAGCATTGGGATTCGCCTGTGCGGCAGCAATTGCAGCACGTAATCCCGCGCCACCGGCGCCTATAATGGCAAGATCGGCTTGAAAGGTTTGCACGACATTCCTCCAGATTATTGTAATTTCACCCTCGCGCAGCCAGATAAAGCCTCTGGGTTCTGCGAAGTATGAATGCGTTTCCACTGCTCCTTTATGGGTACAACAGTATAGTCTCAGGGATGTGAGGGAAATTTGACGTGTTCGATTTTTTTAGCATATCAGAGGGATGAATTATCATTGATTTTGATTAATTTAATTACTAAACCATCTGAAATCACTTTTTTTACCCTCCAGAAGGCGCCCGATACGCCTGCGCAAAATTTGTTTCGCCCGCGCGTTGCGAGTAGACTTCGTGACCTTGTCTTAAACTGGAGAAAGAATCATGAGCGAAACGGCAACCTGGCAGCCGAGCGCGTCCATCCCCAATTTATTAAAACGTGCGGCGATTATGGCGGAAATCCGTCGTTTCTTTGCCGATCGTGGAGTGCTTGAGGTTGAGACGCCCTGCATGAGTCAGGCGACGGTCACAGACATTCATCTGTTCCCGTTCGAAACGCGTTTCGTCGGACCTGGCCATTCCCAGGGGATGAACCTCTATTTAATGACCAGTCCGGAATACCATATGAAACGCCTGCTGGCGGCAGGGTGCGGTCCGGTTTTCCAGCTATGCCGCAGTTTCCGTAATGAAGAGATGGGACGACATCATAATCCGGAATTCACTATGCTGGAGTGGTATCGCCCGCATTACGATATGTACCGCCTGATGAATGAAGTGGATGATTTGCTTCAGCAAGTGCTGGATTGTCAACCTGCGGAAAGTCTCTCCTATCAACAGGCGTTTCAGCGCCATCTGGAGATTGACCCGTTATCAGCAGATAAAACGCAACTGCGTGAGGCGGCGGCAAAGCTTGATTTAAGCAATATCGCCGATACGGAAGAAGACCGTGATACGTTGCTGCAACTGTTGTTCACGATGGGGGTTGAGCCGCATATAGGTAAAGAAAAGCCGACCTTTATTTATCACTTTCCGGCAAGTCAGGCATCGCTGGCACAAATCAGTACCGAGGATCATCGCGTCGCCGAGCGCTTTGAGGTGTACTACAAAGGTATTGAGCTGGCGAATGGTTTCCACGAACTGACGGACGCACGTGAGCAACAACAGCGCTTTGAACAGGACAATCGTAAGCGCGCCGCTCGCGGTCTGCCGCAGCAGCCGATTGACCAAAATCTACTGGATGCGCTGGCCGCCGGTCTACCGGATTGTTCCGGCGTGGCGCTGGGTGTTGATCGTCTGGTGATGCTGGCGCTGGGAGCAGAAAGCCTGGCGGACGTGATTGCTTTTACGGTCGATCGGGCGTAAATCTGAAATTCACTCTTTCGCGAGATAAAATGGCGCAATAAGCGCCATTTTGTAGCATATTTTTTCAATTATCCTCTGTTTGCCACAACATAAGGCTGGAACTTTGATGCCATTTAGGTATCAATCCTGTGTTGATTTTTTTATCGCTGACCTTCGTAAAAAAGAAGGCGGCGTCAATCGGTGAGCGGCGTCTGGCAAACGCGCTCGAGCGTAAGGGATGGTTGAATGACCCACACGATAAAAAAGATGAGCCTTATTGGGCTTATCCTGATGATTTTTACTTCTGTTTTTGGTTTTGCGAATAGCCCGTCGGCGTTTTATTTAATGGGGTATAGCGCAATCCCGTGGTATATATTTTCTGCCTTGCTGTTTTTTATTCCATTCGCCTTAATGATGGCTGAAATGGGTTCCGCTTATCGCAAAGAAGAGGGCGGGATCTATTCGTGGATGAATAATAGCGTGGGGCCACGTTACGCGTTTATTGGCACGTTTATGTGGTTTTCATCGTATGTCATATGGATGGTAAGTACGGCGGCAAAAATTTGGGTACCGTTTTCTACTTTTGTTTTTGGCGCCGATATGACGCAGCACTGGCGTATTGCAGGGCTTGAGCCTACGCAGGTTGTCGGGCTGCTCGCCGTGGGCTGGATGATTCTGGTGACGTGTGTCGCCGCCAGAGGGATCAATAAAATTGCGCGAATTACGGCGGTCGGAGGTATTGCCGTAATGTGTCTTAATTTAGTTTTATTGTTAGTGAGTGTCGCTATTTTGTTATTAAATGGTGGGCATTTTGCACAAGAAATTAATTTTACCTCGTCACCGAATCCGGGTTATCACTCCGGCCTGGTAATGTTGTCATTTGTGGTATTTGCTATTTTTGCGTACGGCGGTATTGAGGCTGTCGGCGGACTGGTGGATAAAACCGAGAAACCGGAAAAGAATTTTGCGAAAGGTATTGTTTTCGCGGCTATTGTGATTTCAATTGGTTATTCTTTGGCGATCTTTTTATGGGGCGTCAGCACTAACTGGCAACAGATATTAAGTAATAGCGCCGTTAACTTAGGGAATATCACCTACATTCTGATGTCGAGTTTAGGCACGACATTAGGTAACGCGTTAAACCTTTCTCCGGAAGCAGCGATGACGGTAGGCGTCTGGTTTGCGCGTATCACCGGCCTTTCTATGTTTCTGGCTTATACCGGCGCGTTTTTTACGTTGAGCTATTCACCGCTGAAAGCCATTATTCAGGGGACGCCAAAAGCGTTGTGGCCCGCGCCGATGACGACACTGAACGCTAACGGTATGCCGGCGACCGCTATGTGGCTACAGTGCGTACTGGTGAGTCTGTTTATTTTGCTGGTCTCTTTTGGTGGTGACACTGCATCGGCGTTTTATAACAAACTCACGCTGATGGCGAACGTCTCAATGACCTTGCCATACCTGTTCCTTGCGCTGGCATTTCCCTTCTTTAAAGCGCGTCAGGATCTGGAGCGGCCATTTGTTCTCTTTAAAACCAAAGCCTCTACCCTGGCCGCGACGGGTGTTGTGGTGCTGGTGGTGACGTTTGCCAACGTCTTTACCATCATCCAGCCAGTGATTGAAGCTGGGGACTGGGACAGCGCTTTGTGGATGATCGGCGGCCCGATCTTCTTCTCGTTGCTGGCGATGGCGATTTATCAGAATTACAGTAGCCGCATGAGCGCTGATCCGGAGTGGGCGGCGGAGTAATCTTTGTCCGGATAGCGTTAGCTCATCGGCTTTATGAAAAGGATATTTATAATGAGTCCGAAAATGTTTGCATTGTGCGCTATCTGGATTTTACTGGCTATCCCACTCATCGCTGTATTTTCAGTCCTGGATAAAGAGTGGATGATTGGCGAGAGTGGGATAACCAACATTTGTGATGTGATGAGAACTGTCGAAAATGATGATTCCAGAGGTTTTGGCGCGATGATGACGCTGCCCCTGTTTTTCCCGTTTTTTTACGTTACTGTGTATAAGAAAATACGTAGTTGGTTTTTGTACTGTGTCGCGTTGGTGATATTTGCTTACTGGTCCTGGCAATTCTTCCTGCGCTATCAGTTTTGTGTGTGATCTATGCTAAAAGACCTGATAAGCCTATGTCATCGAGTCTTTTAGCGTCATCCGGCGCCATTGCGTTTACAAACTCCCCGCCGGGCGGCTGGTTTTACCCGCTGACGTTAACGTTCTCCCCGTTTGTTTACCGCCGAGGCTCTCCAGACGCATCTGGAACGGCGGGAACGGCATATCAATACCGTGCTCGCGGAAGCCCGCCAGAATCAATTGGTGGATCTCATGGCGTAATGGCATACGGTGTCCCATTTCCGCGGCATAGATACGCAGTTCGAAAATTTGAATACCCTGCTGGAGATCCACCAGAAAGATTTCAGGCGGCGGGTTGTCCAGCACCAAAGAACAGCGCTGCGCCGCCGTCAGCAGAATTTGCGTCACCTCTTCGCTATTGGCATCCGCTGGCGCCGGGATGGTTAACACCACGCGCGTAACGGAGTCAGACAGCGACCAGTTGATAAACTGTTCGGTGATAAAGGCTTTATTCGGCACGATAATCTCTTTACGATCCCAGTCGCTGATGGTGGTGGCGCGGGTATTGATTTTGGTCACGCTGCCGGTGAGATCGCGAATGGTCACCGTATCGCCGATACGAATCGGCTTTTCAAACAAAATAATCAGGCCGGAGATAAAGTTAGCGAAAATTTCTTGCAGGCCAAAACCAAGCCCAACGCCGAGAGCGGCCACCAGCCATTGTAGCTTCGACCACTCAATGCCGATCATCGAGAAACCGACCAGCCCGCCAATCAGCATTAACAGATATTTGGTGATGGTCGTGATGGCGTAACCGGTACCAGGCGTTAAATCGAGATGCTGTAATAACGCCAGTTCCAGCAGCGCAGGCAGATTACGCACCAACTGCGTGGTGATGATAAAGACCAGAATCGCAATGAGCACCGCCCCGAGGGTAATCGGCTCCAGGCTTTCCACGCCTTGCACCGTAGAGGTGACATCCCACAGCGAAATATTCTCCAGGAAGCCGAATGCCGAGTGGATTTCCGACCACAGTACAATTACCGATAGCAGGGCGATAAGCATCAGAATTGAGCGGACCAGACGCAGCGACTGAGCGCTAATAGCGTCAAGATCGATTTCACTTTCATCGATGTCGACCGCGCCTTCCAGGCTGGAGGAGTGCGCCGGTTCTTCTTCGCCGCGCGCGCGCTGCGCCAGCATTTCCGCCCGACGATGTTTGGCGCGGTCAAAAGCCAGTCGGCGTCGTTGGATCAGCATCCAGCGGCGAATAACGTGATAAATGACCAGCAACAGGAACCAGATGGCGACCGAGGTTTCCAGTCTCGCCAGTAGCGCCTGCGCCGTGGCCAGATAACCCACCGCCGCCGCCAGAATCGCGATAAGCGGCGCGCCCATCAACATATTCCACAGCAGGCTGTTGACCATGTTGTCGCCGTTGCCTTCTTTATCAAGATAGAGCGGGATGCCCGCTTTTTTCAGACTCAGCGTGACCAGCGCAAGCGCGCCGCATATCAGGATGAAGCAAAGTCGGCCCAACGAGCCGGAAAACTCCCGATCGTTAAGATTATCAAACATGATCACTGCCATAATGAGCGGCACGATCAGCCCAATACTCATCAGGTAGTAGCGCATCGCTTTCGCTACCCGGTTTCGCGGCCAGCCGAAATGCGCCACAAACAGGCCATTAGGGCGGGCAAAAGCGGCGCAAATCATGACTACCCACAACAGCGGTACTGTCGCCGTCACGCCATCGCCGATGGCGACGGCCAGCGGATACGGCCAGGCTTCCTGTAGACCATAGCCGAGCGTCGCCCATAAGACGGGCAGCGGCGAGGCGACCAGAATTGACCAGAACACCGTTCGCAGCGTCAGCGAGAAGTGATCCTGGGTGACTTTCCCGACGCGCGAGGCCGAGCGCTCAAGGAACCGGTTGAAGTGTTGACGTGAATAGAGGCTAAACCCGACCAGCGCCAGCGCGCCGAATAACGGCAGTAGCGTCTCTTTGCTGGTCAGCATCATGATGCTGGCTTTACCTAACTGATTAAACGTATCTAATGAGATAAGCCGGCGTAAATCCTGAACCAAATCAACAGGCCAGGGGAGCGATAGCGGGCTAACGTCAGCGGTCCAGAACAGATAACGGTGGGTCGCTTCATTAACCTCTTTAAGCGCATCCTCCAGTTGGCTGTTGGAGACTTTCAGTTTGGTCAGCTCCAGGATCAGCGTATCGCCGCCCTGTAACAACGAGTTGAGCAGCTCTCGCTGAGTGCGAAGCTGGGCGTCAAGAATCTGGTTTTGCTCGGCGGTCAGCGGTTGTCCATTGGCCTGACGTATTTGCCGTAGCTGCGGCTGCTTATTGAGTAACTCTTCATAGCGCATTCGGTGAACGCGTAGCTGCGCCATTTCCGTATCAAGCTGCTGCGGCTTAGGCATCTCTGGCAGACGGGCGACCTGCGCGCGCAGCGCTTCGCCAAGCATGTTGGACACGCCAAGCCATTGCGACTGCTCCCGCAGCGTATTGAGCGCCTGGCGCACCTGTAACGTTTGGCTGGTGGCTTGTCGCTGCTGCGAGGCGACCAGATCCATCCGCTGCGCTTGTTGATTAAGCGCCTGTGACAGCTCGCGGTTGACTTTAAATTGTTCGACGATGCCTTCCGGCAAACCGGCGCTGTTTTCCGCCAGCAGCTCAGTGCTTTCCAGCGCGCGTTCCGCTTCACGTTGGCGCAGGCTATTGAGCTGATTGCGCAGCGCCTGAAGATACGCATCCAATTGCTGACTCTGTTTTTCCGCCAGCTCGGAACGCAGACGAGCCAGTTCCTGCCGGTTGTTGGCGGACAGTTGCGCCAACTTCAGTTCGTCGACTAACGCTTTTAGTTTGGCGGACTCCGCCTGCATACTGAGACTTTGCGCCTGGCTAAGCGCGGCACTTCCGCCTGCGGCGCCGAGCCGTCGCTCAATCTCATTAAGCTGGCGGCGGGCGTCGTTTTGCTGTTGGGGAAGCTGGCTGAGCGAGTCGGCGATCTCCCTGACGCGCTCCTGCTCCTGTTGCGCCTCGCGGGTTTTATCCAGTAGCTGGCTGCTAACCTGCAAGATCTCCTGATTTAACGCTTCGGTGGACATCTCTGGCGGTACGCTGCGAGGTTCATCGCGCAGATTATTCAACTGGGCGCGCAAGGTGGCGGATAGCTTAGGGAAATTATCAATAACGTGTTGATATTGTTTCGCGCGCTCAAGCGAGCCTTTTCGTTCTTCAAGCGCGTTTAACGCAGTCTGGAGCGCCTCAACGGCTTCCGGCTGAGCGGGCTTCGCCGCTTTTGCCTGCTCCAGTTCCTGCGTGATTTGTTTGGCGTCGGGGGCCGTTGCGGCGAACGCCCCCGTGCTGAGGCACCAGGCCATCAGAAAAGCGATAATCAGGCGCACGTCAGCATTCTCTCTTGATTAGGTGTCGTCTTTTTTATTGTCAACCAGCGGGCTGGCGTCGTGTTCGGCTTTAATTTCTTCTGCCGGCAGCGGAGCAGGTTCTACCTCCGGCGCGACGAATGTTTCGGTCGACGTCGCCAGCGGTTGGCCAATTTTGGTAACGGACAGGCTTGCCAGCGACGCGATCAGATTCACTTTCCCCGGCGCAAATAAGTTGATGACCGTGGAACCCAGTTTAAAGCGTCCCATCTCCTGGCCTTTCAACAAGGCGACAGACCCTTCATGTTCGCCTTCTGGCCAGGTCCAGCGCTTGATGATGCCTTCGCGCGGCGGGGTAATGGTCCCCGCCCAGACGGTTTCGATACTGCCGACAATTGTTGCGCCGACCAGAATCTGCGCCATAGGGCCGAACTCGGTATCAAACAGGCAGATAACGCGCTCGTTGCGGGCAAACAGGTTGGGGACGTTTTGCGCGGTCAGATGGTTAACGGAGAACAGATCGCCCGGTACGTAGATCATTTCGCGCAGGATGCCGTTGCATGGCATATGCACGCGATGGTAGTCGCGAGGGGAGAGGTAAGTGGTCACAAACGTGCCGTTGCGGAACTTATCCGCCATCAGGTAGTTACCCGCCAGCAACGCTTCAAGGCTGTAATTATGGCCTTTGGCCTGCAAAATTTTATCTTCTTCGATACGACCCAACTGGCTTATCACGCCGTCGGCAGGCATCACCAGGATGTTAGGATCGGTATTGAGCGGACGCACGTCATCACGCAGCGGACGAACAAAGAAATCATTGAACGTACGATAGCTGGCGGTATCCGGTTTTTGCGCCTCGGTCATATCGACTTTGTAATACTTTACGAAGAGATCGATAACCAGTTTTGTCAGCCATCCTGCTCGTTTGCTTGCGCCCCAGCCCGCCAGGCGAGTGAGCCATAGTTTCGGCAGAATGTATTGTAGCGAAAGTTTAAATGAGTTTAACAAGGTAGCCTCCAGGCCATTGTTGTTCCTGAACCGGCAGTTATACCGGTATCCTGAAAAAAGGGGACGATTCTAACGACGCCTAGCGTATCTGTCAGTCGTCCGTATCAGAAAAGTTTTTACGCGTTTTTACCTGCGCCATACTTTCAAGAGTTCGGTGATAATTTTCGAAACGGGTTTCCGCAATAGCGCCGTTCTCTACCGCTTCGCGAATGGCGCAGCCTGGATCGGCGTCATGCTTGCAGTCCCGGTATTTGCAATGTCCCAAATAGTCATGAAATTCGACAAAGCCCTGGGTGATTTGTTCCGGCTCCAGATGCCATAAGCCGAACTCGCGCACGCCGGGGGAATCAATGACATCGCCGCCATGCGGGAAATGATACAGACGAGCAGCGGTAGTGGTATGTTGACCCAGACCGGAGACATTCGACACATCGTTCGTCAGAATCTCGTTCTGTAAGCCGAGTAGAGCGTTTAGCAGACTGGATTTTCCGACGCCGGACTGCCCGGCAAAAATACTGATGCGACCGGTTAACGCCTCTTCCAGCGGTTTCAGACCATCCTGCGTATGGCTGGAGACCATCAGCACGCGATAGCCGATATTGCGGTAGATATCCATCTGCTCATTAACGAAGTCCATACCTTCGTCGTCCAGCAGATCAATTTTATTGAGTACGATAAGCGGCTCAACCTGTAGGGTTTCACAGCCGACCAGATAGCGATCGATGATATTCAGCGACAGCTCCGGCAAAATCGCGGAGACGATAACGATTTGGTCAATGTTGGCGGCAATAGGCTTCACGCCGTCGTAGAAGTCCGGGCGCGTCAATACCGAGGTGCGCTCATGCACCGCTTCAACGATGCCTTTTACGTTGACGCCCTCTGCGGCGGCTTTGCCCGGACGCCAGACGACGCGATCGCCCGTCACCAGCGAACGGATAGTGCGGCGGATATTGCAACGGTGAACCTCGCCGTCAGCAGACTCCACATCGGCATGCATACCAAAACGGCTAATGACGATACCTTCTGCAGGCTCGCCAAACAGGTTGTCATCGTAGTCGGCTTTCTCCGCGGACGTTTTTAAACGACGCTGGTGATTGGCGTTCACACGGCGCTGCTGGCCTTTGGAGAGTTTATTTTTGCTCAATCGTACTGGCTCCTGGTCGCCCATAGTGGGCAAAACATCTATGATACACGCAATTGTAGATGAATATAGTCACAGTGAATGTGACCTCTGAAGGGTGGAAAATAGCATGAGTGCCGATGAAAACAACCTGATTTGGATCGATCTGGAGATGACAGGTCTGGACCCCGAGCGCGATCGCATTATTGAGATAGCCACGCTGGTAACGGATGCCAGCCTGAATATTCTGGCGGAAGGGCCGACGATTGCGGTACATCAATCCGATGCGCAACTGGCGTTAATGGATGACTGGAACGTGCGCACCCATACCGGCAGCGGCCTGGTAGATCGCGTTAAGGCAAGTACGATGGGCGAACGAGACGCTGAACTGGCGACGATTGAATTTTTGAAAACGTGGGTGCCTGCGGGTAAGTCGCCGATTTGCGGTAACAGCATCGGTCAGGATCGTCGTTTTCTGTTTAAATATATGCCGGAACTGGAGGCCTACTTCCACTATCGCTATCTGGATGTCAGTACGCTCAAGGAGCTGGCGCGCCGCTGGAAGCCGGAGATTCTGGCCGGCTTTACCAAGCAGGGCACGCACCAGGCGATGGATGATATTCGCGAGTCGGTGGCGGAGCTGGCTTACTACCGCGAGCATTTCATTAAGCTGTGAGGCGTAACATGTCGGATGGCAACGCCAGAGCGTCTCATCCGGCAGCTCTCCCGCCACTGAATTACTGCGTAAACCATTTCTCCTGCATTTGCGCATATTCCGGCGACGCTTTCACCTTGTCGAGCGCGGCATTAATTTCTTGCAATAGCGCGTCGTTGCCTTTGCGTACCGCAATGCCTAACCCTTTTCCGTAGTAGTCAGGATCGCTGGCGCGTTCATCCATGATGGCGTAATCCGGATTGTTTTTTAGCCACTTACCAATCGCGGCGACATCGCCAAACACGCCCTCAAGACGGTTATTTTTCAGATCGGTAAAAGCGTTTAGATAGCTGTCATAGGCGACAGGCGTGATGGCTTGTTGTTTATCCTGCAAATAGCGCTGATGCGTTGTACCGTTTTCCAGTCCGACTTTTTTGCCTTTCAGATCGGCAAAAGTGTGATAAGCCCCTTTACGCGTGACGACTACCGCCGATAAACCTTCGTAATAGGGTTGGCTAAAGGAGACCTGCTGTTCACGTTTGGGCGTCATATCCATACCGGCGATCACCGCATCAAACTTTTTGAAGCGTAGGCTGGGGATCAGACTATCAAAGCTCTGGTTAGTGAATGAGCACTCCGCTTGCATCTCTTTGCAGACCGCGTTGGCGACATCAATATCGAAACCAACAATTTTATTATCGGCATCGACAAACTCATAGGGCGCATAGGTGGCGGAGGTGCCAAAATGTAATGTTCTGGCGGAAACGGAAGCGGCGTGAACGGAGAGGCTGGCTAACAGCATGACAATAAGTTTTTTTTCATCTTGATCCCTGATATCAATTGGATGTTGTGGTCACCGTGCTATTCTTTTTTTGGCGCAGGGTGCTATTCTGATTCTGTGCCTTTAGGCGTGGCGTGAAAAGTTTTTTGTTGCATAGCGCACGCTTTGCTCGTTTTTTGTCTTGTTTGGTGATTTAATCAGCATTCAAACAAAAATCGCGAAAAAATGCGTTCAGGGGCTTGCAGCTAAATGGATTTCTCGTATAATGCGCCTCCCGTAACGACGCAGAAATGCGAATTACGACAGCAACAAATTTGCGGGAATAGCTCAGTTGGTAGAGCACGACCTTGCCAAGGTCGGGGTCGCGAGTTCGAGTCTCGTTTCCCGCTCCAAAATTTGAAAGTGCTTGTTAAGTACAGACCACCAATCGCAGGATTTCGAATTGCGGCAAGGCGGCAACTGAATGAGTCCTCAGGAGCTTACTGAAGTAAGTGACTCAGGCGAGTGAAGGCAGCCAACGCAGTAGCGGTTCGAAAGACGAAGATTATGCGGGAATAGCTCAGTTGGTAGAGCACGACCTTGCCAAGGTCGGGGTCGCGAGTTCGAGTCTCGTTTCCCGCTCCA
>NZ_JBGDTY010000008.1:104339-198592 GCF_046552515.1 Salmonella sp. SAL00653 | reverse complement strand
AAATACAAAACGCCCGATGATGTTCATCAGGCGTTTTACAGACAAAAAACTGTCAACCTATATCAGGACTAGTCAGTTTGTCTTCTGCCAGCAACGGCGGGATACTCGGCACCATTGGCGCGTCATCAATATCTTTTTGTGTCATGCGAAACGCTTGTGGATAGTGTTCGCGGCTGGTACGGCGTAACGGTTCGGTATCGCGCCAGGTATACAGACAATGCTGACACTGATATACCGTCCAGACTCCTTTTACCGGCGAAGTCGCCATGAGTTCAATATGTGCATCGGCACAGCGTGGACAAATCATCGGTTACTCCTTATTTACGGTTGGCCAGCATGGCGGTCAGCTTTTCAGCCCAGGCTTTAGTTTCCGGTAAATCAACAACCGGCTGGCTATAGTGACCACGGTTATCTGGCGCAACCGGCGTGGTGGCGTCAATGATCAGCTTGTCGGTAATCCCCGCCGGGCTTGAGCCCGGATCCAGTTCCAGGACGGACATATTCGGTAGCTGTACCAGATCGCCTGCTGGATTCACTTTCGACGACAATGCCCACATCACCTGTGGCAGATTGAATGGATCGACATCTTCATCGACCATGATCACCATCTTCACATATCCCAGACCGTGCGGCGTTGTCATCGCTCGCAGGCCCACCGCGCGGGCAAAGCCGCCGTAGCGTTTTTTGGTCGAGATGATGGCCAGCAGGCCGTGGGTGTACATGGCGTTTACCGCCTGCACTTCCGGAAATTCGGCTTTCAGCTGTTGATACCGTGGCACGCAGGTCGCCGGCCCCATCAGGTAGTCGATTTCCGTCCACGGCATCCCCAAATAGAGCGATTCAAAAATGGGTTTGCTGCGATAAGAGACCTTATCGATACGCACCACGGTCATGTTGCGACCGCCGGAATAGTGGCCGCTAAATTCGCCGAACGGTCCTTCAATTTCACGTTTACGGCTTTCGATGACCCCTTCAAGAATGACTTCAGATCCCCACGGCACATCAAAACCGGTCAACGGCGCGGTAGCGATAGGATAGGGGCTTTCACGCAGCGCGCCTGCCATTTCATACTCTGACTGATCGTATTTCAGCGGCGTTGCGCCCATCAGGGTAATGATCGGATCGTTACCCAACGTGATCGCAATTGGCAGATCTTCTCCGCGCTCTTCGGCTTTGTGCAGGTGCAATGCGATATCATGCATCGGCACTGGTTGCAGACCCAGCTTACGCTTGCCTTTAACTTCCATGCGGTAGATGCCGACATTCTGCTTGCCGAAGTTATCGGGATCGAGCGGATCGCGTGATACCACACAGGCTTTATCCAGATAGAATCCGCCGTCGCCGTCGTTCAGACGAAACAGCGGCAGGATATCAAACAGGTTGATTGCGTCGCCGTCGACGGTATTTTCCGCCCAGCCCGGATTCGCCCGTCGTTCCGGCGCTACCGGAAAATTGTCCCAGTGGCGAATAAATTCATCGATCTGTTTTTTAACCGGCGTGTTAGGCGGCAAACCCAGTGAGATGGCATGGTTCTGCCAGGAACCGATGGTATTCATCGCCACGCGGGCGTCGGTAAAACCACGAATATTGTCAAACCACAGCGCGGGCGCGCCATCGCCGATGCGTCCCGTTGCGTTGGCAGCGGCGGCGAGATCCGGCTCCGCATTCACTTCCTCGCTGATTTTCAGCAGTTGTCCCTGCTGATCCAGCGCATGTAAAAAACTGCGCAAATCATCAAATGCCATTATCCATTCTCCTGTGAAAAATTTGCTGCCTGTCGCAGTCCTTGCCAGCGGCGCGCGCGCGTATGCTCCAGACCAAACTGGTCGAGAACGCGCGCTACGATGTGCTGGATAATATCGTCAACGGTTTGCGGCAGGTTGTAGAACGCGGGCATGGGCGGCACTATCGCCACCCCCATACGAGAAAGCGCAAGCATGTTTTCCAGATGAATCGTGCTGAGCGGCATTTCCCGCGGCACAAGCACCAGCTTGCGACCCTCTTTCAACACGACATCGGCAGCGCGTCCTACCAGCCCCTCGGCATAGCCGGCGCGAACCCCCGCCAGTGTTTTCATACTGCAGGGGATAATAATCATGCCGTCGGTACGAAATGAGCCGGAGGAAATGGTCGCCGCCTGATCGGCCGGGCTATGACAATAATCTGCCAGGGCGGCTACCTCAGCGGGCGTGTAGGGCGTCTCCAGTTCAATAGTGGTTTTCGCCCACTTTGACATTACCAGATGCGTTTCAACATCAGGTATCGCCCGCAATGCCTGGAGTAACTCGACGCCAAGCGGCGCGCCGGTCGCACCGGTCATCCCCACAATCAATCTCATTTCTTACCTCAAATATCGTTCGTATACGAACATTTTGATCAAAATACGCCCACACGGCCTTTGCGACAAGATCGCTCCCGACGCCTGCGCACGTTTAGCTAAAGCATTCGTCATTAAAAAACCGTGCATAAGTCGTTATGATAGAAAAAGTTAATTTATCCGGAGCGCTCATGGAGTTACGAAACACCGCGTTTCATCTGTTACGCCAACTTTTTCAGCAACATACCGCACGCTGGCAGCATGAACTACCGGAGCTCACCAAACCTCAATATGCGGTGATGCGCGTTATTGCTGAACATCCGGGTATTGAACAGGTCGATCTGACCGAAGCGGCGGTCAGCACTAAAGCGACGCTGGCGGAGATGTTAAGCCGGATGGAAAATCGTGGGCTGGTAAAGCGAGAAAACGATCCGCTGGATAAACGTCGGCGTTTTGTCTATCTCACCGTTCAGGGCCAAACGTTGCTCGCCGCCGCGATACCACTGGGGGATCGCGTTGACGATGAGTTTTTGGGGCGACTGAGCGCTGAAGAACGCGAACAGTTTACGCAACTGGTACGCAAGATGATGACGTAAGCGGCTTGCGCCGCTTTGCTATTTTTTGGCCATCAGCAGTGAGATATCCACTTTGGCCAGCGCCCGAATTGCGCTTTCCGGCAGGCCGTCATCGGTGACGATTTGGTTGAATTCCGCCAGCGGTAACGCCAGCCACGTCGCGACCTGGCCGTATTTGGTCGCGTCGCACACCAGAATTTTTTGGCGGCTGGCGCTGGCGACGGCCCGTTTCACCGTGACTTTATCTTCTGCCGGCGTTGAAATACCGCGCACGCTCCAGGACGAGGCGGAAATAAAGGCCTGGTCAATCATCAGCCCGCGCAAAAGCGTCGCCGCGGCTTCACCGACGCACGACCGGTTTTCCCGGCATACCGTCCCGCCAGTGTGAATAATTGTGCAATCGCTATTGTCCATCAGGTAATCGGCGATAACGAAATCATTGGTCACCACCGTAAGTTTATTCATCGTAACCAGCTGCCTGGCGATCGCCAGCGTGGTCGTACCTGCATCAAGGTAGATACAGCTTTCTGGCTGTACTAGGCTGGCGGCCAGTTTGCCAATCGCCGCTTTCTGCGGCGTCGCCAGTTCGGTTTTGATCTGATGCGAGGGTTCGTGCGCCACGCGAGTCGATGATTGCACGCCGCCAGAGACCTGGATTACCGCGCCTTGCTGCTCCAGTTTTTGTAAATCACGGCGGATAGTCATGTGGGATACATGCATGCGCTCGGTCAGTTCAGCGATACTGACGATGCCTTTCTCCGCTACCATATCAAGAATGATTTGTCGACGCTCAGTAGGTATCAACGTCTGCTCCTTTCTTTAGTCCTGTCGCGATTTTACGCGATTTCTCGTCACAGCGTGTGAAGTTCTATGAGGATTGCCTTCACAAAAAATAACACATTTTGTTATTTTTTGTGAAACAACTCACCGCAATTGTTTACAAAAACGCCTATATTCACATAACAAAACATAATATCACGTAAATTAACATGGAGTGATAATGACAACAGGAACTGATTTTCATGTCGGCATTGTGGGGCTTGGCTCAATGGGAATGGGCGCTGCGCGTTCATGCCTGCGCGCCGGGCTTTCCACATGGGGGGCCGATCTTAACCCGCAAGCGTGCGCGAATCTGCTCGCTGAAGGGGCTTGTGGGGCTGCCGCCAGCGCCAGGGAGTTCGCCGGCGTCGTGGATGCGTTAGTCATTCTGGTCGTCAATGCCGCCCAGGTCAGACAGGTGTTATTCGGTGAGGATGGCGTCGCCCATCTGATGAAACCCGGAGGCGCGGTGATGGTCTCGTCTACGATCTCAAGCGCCGACGCGCAAGAGATCGCCGCGGCGTTGACGGCATTGAATCTTAACATGCTGGATGCGCCGGTTTCCGGCGGCGCGGTAAAAGCGGCGCAGGGCGAAATGACGGTGATGGCCTCCGGGAGCGAGGCGGCGTTTACCCGCCTGAAGCCTGTGCTGGACGCCGTTGCCAGCAACGTTTATCGCATCAGCGATACGCCGGGCGCAGGCTCAACCGTCAAAATCATTCATCAGCTGCTGGCTGGCGTGCATATTGCGGCGGCGGCTGAAGCGATGGCGCTGGCCGCGCGGGCCGGTATTCCTCTGGACGTGATGTATGACGTCGTGACCCATGCCGCCGGAAACTCCTGGATGTTCGAAAACCGTATGCAGCATGTCGTTGACGGCGACTATACCCCGCGTTCGGCCGTCGACATTTTTGTCAAAGATTTGGGGCTGGTTGCCGATACGGCGAAAGCGCTGCGCTTCCCCTTACCGCTGGCCTCTACGGCGTTAAATATGTTCACCAGCGCCAGTAACGCCGGTTATGGCAAAGAGGATGACAGCGCTGTGATCAAAATTTTCTCAGGGATTACTCTGCCTGGCGTCATGCCTGAGGAGCCGTCATGTTAAAAATTGGCGTCATTGCCGATGATTTTACCGGCGCGACCGACATCGCCAGTTTTCTGGTCGAAAACGGGATGCCGACAGTGCAGATCAATGATGTCCCAACCGGGACGCAACCGGAAGGGTGCGACGCGGTGGTTATCAGCCTGAAAACCCGCTCATGCCCGGAGCAAGAAGCGATAAAACAATCGCTGGCGGCGCTGGTATGGCTGAAAAAACAGGGCTGCCAGCAAGTCTATTTCAAATATTGCTCGACTTTCGATAGTACCGCCGAAGGCAATATCGGCCCGGTCACCGATGCGCTGATGGTGGCGCTGGATACCTCATTTACCGTGATTTCTCCCGCGCTGCCGGTTAACGGACGCACGGTTTATCAGGGCTATCTGTTTGTCATGAACCACTTGCTGGCGGAGTCCGGTATGCGCCACCACCCTATCAATCCGATGACCGACAGCTACCTGCCGCGTCTGATGGAAGCGCAGGCGCAAGGGCGCTGCGGCGTCATTCCGGCTCAGACGCTTGATGAAGGCGTTGCCGCGACCCGTGCGGCGCTGTCGCGTTTACAGCAGGAAGGATATCGCTACGCGGTACTTGACGCGCTCAATGAGCGGCACCTGGAAATTCAGGGCGAGGTTTTGCGTGATGCCCCGCTGGTGACCGGCGGTTCCGGGCTGGCAATGGGGCTGGCGCGTCAGTGGGCGAAGCACGGCGTTTCTCAGGCCCGTTCCGCAGGCTATCCGCTGAGCGGTCGCGCGGTGGTGCTTTCCGGTTCCTGTTCGCAAATGACTAATCAGCAGGTGGCTTTCTATCGACAACATGCTCCCACACGCGACGTTGACGTGGCGCGTTGCCTGTCATCCGAGACGCGCGAGGCCTACGCTGAAGCGCTGGCGCAGTGGGTGCTCAGTCAGGACAGCGAACTGGCGCCAATGATTAGCGCCACCGCCTCCACGCAGGCGCTGGCCGCCATCCAGCAGCAATATGGCGCTACCGAAGCCAGCCATGCGGTAGAGGCGCTCTTTTCCCTGCTGGCCGCTCGCTTAGCGGAAGGCGGTATCACCCGGTTTATCGTGGCGGGCGGCGAAACCTCGGGCGTGGTGACGCAAAGCCTCGGTATTACCGGTTTTCACATCGGACCGTGCATTTCACCCGGCGTGCCGTGGGTCAACGCGCTCCATGCGCCGGTCTCGCTGGCGCTAAAGTCAGGCAATTTTGGCGATGAATCCTTTTTCATCCGCGCTCAAAGGGAGTTTCAGGTATGACGACACTGGCAAAAGAAGAGCACGCTTTGCGAGAAGAGATGGTCAGGATAGCCGCCTCGTTTTTCCAGCGCGGCTATGCCACCGGCTCGGCAGGCAACCTCTCGCTGTTACTGCCGGACGGCAATATTCTGGCGACGCCCACCGGTTCGTGTCTGGGTAATCTTGACCCGCAGCGGCTATCCAAAGTGGACCCGCAGGGCGAATGGCTCAGCGGCGATAAACCGTCTAAAGAGGTGCGTTTTCATCTGGCGTTGTATCGCAATAACCCTTGCTGCAAGGCCGTGGTACATCTGCACAGCACCTGGTCAACGGCGCTTTCCTGTCTCGAAGGGCTGGACCCGCAAAATGTGATTCGCCCGTTTACCCCCTATGTGGTGATGCGGATGGGAGACATTCCGCTGGTTCCCTACTATCGCCCGGGGGATGACCGAATTGCTCGCGATTTGGCTGCGCTGGCGGCCCGGCATCAGGCCTTTTTACTGGCTAATCATGGGCCGGTCGTGTGCGGGGAGAATTTGCAGGAAGCCGCTAATAATACCGAGGAGCTGGAAGAGACGGCAAAGCTGATTTTTATCCTTGGCGAACGCCCGATTCGTTATTTAACCACCGAAGAAATTGCGCAGTTAAGGAGATAACCCGATGCCGCGTTTTGCCGCCAATTTGTCGATGATGTTTACCGAAGTGCCGTTTATCGAGCGTTTTGCCGCTGTTGCCGAAGCCGGTTTTCAGGCCGTTGAGTTTCTGTTCCCCTACGGCTTTGCCGCCAGCGAGATTAAAGCCCAGCTATCGCGTCATGATCTGACGCTGGCGCTGTTTAATACTTCGGCGGGCGATACCGCGGCGGGCGAGTGGGGACGTGCCGCGCCACCGGGGCGCGAACACGACGCGCGCGCCGATATCGATCTGGCTCTGGAATACGCTCTGGCGCTGGAATGTGAGCAGGTTCACATCATGGCGGGTGTAGTGCCGGATGGCGCTGATGGCGCACGTTATCGCGCCACGTTTATCGATAATTTGCGTTATGCCGCCGACCGGTTTGCCGCCCACGATAAACGTATTTTGATCGAAGCGCTGAGTCCCGGCGTTAAACCCGGCTACCTCTTTTCCAGCCAATATCAGGCGCTGGGCATCGCAGAAGAGGTTGACCGCCCGAATGTGTTCATCCAGCTCGACACTTTCCATGCGCAAAAAGTGGATGGCAATTTGAGTCACCTGATTCGCGAGTACGCGGGCCGCTATGCCCATGTACAAATCGCCTCGCTACCGGACAGACATGAACCGGATGATGGCGAGATCAACTACCCGTGGCTGTTCCGGCTGTTCGATGACGTAGGTTATCGCGGCTGGATAGGCTGCGAATACCAACCACGGAATACCACTCAGGACGGGCTTGGCTGGTTTAACGCCTGGCGCTAACCCTGAACTACCCTACACAACAATAAAGAGGACATCCGGATGCAGATTATCATTACCGGCGGGGGCGGCTTTTTAGGCCAGAAACTCGCAAGCGCCTTATTAAACTCATCGCTGGCGTTTAACGAACTGCTTCTTGTTGATTTAAAAATGCCTGCACGGTTATCAGATTCCCCTCGTTTACGCTGCCTGGAAGCTGACTTAACCCAGCCGGGCGTGTTGGAGAGTGTGATTACCGCTAATACCTCCGTTGTTTATCATCTCGCTGCGATTGTCAGCAGTCATGCGGAAGACGATTTCGATCTGGGATGGAAAGTTAACCTGGATCTTACCCGCCAGTTACTTGAGGCGTGTCGTCGACAACCGCAGAAAATTCGTTTTGTCTTCTCCAGCTCGCTTGCCGTTTATGGCGGTACGCTGCCGGAATGCGTCACCGATACCACCGCGCTCACGCCGCGCTCGTCTTATGGCGCGCAGAAAGCCGCCTGTGAACTGTTGGTCAACGATTATACCCGCAAAGGCTATGTGGATGGGCTGGCGCTGCGTTTGCCGACGATCTGTGTTCGCCCGGGTAAACCAAACCGCGCCGCTTCTTCTTTTGTCAGCGCGATTATTCGTGAACCGTTGCAGGGCGAGACGACCGTCTGCCCGGTGTCGGAAAGTTTGCGGCTGTGGATTTCCAGCCCGGCGACGGTGATCCATAACCTGTCGCTGGCCGCAACGTTACCCGCGCCTGGCGAGGCGAGCAGCATCAACTTACCGGGGATCAGCGTAACCGTGGGCGAGATGCTGGAAACGTTGCGTCAGGCGGGTGGCCAGGCGCGCGCGATCGGGTTACGCATCAGCGCGACGAAGGCGTCGAGAAAATTGTCGCCTCCTGGCCGGGACGTATCGATAACCAGCGTGCGCTGGCGTTAGGTTTTGTCGCCGATAAACGCTTCGATGACATTATCGAACGCTTTCGACAAGATGATATGGAGGGGAGGTCATGACAAGTTTACCGACCCCAATTATCGGTCTGATCGTTGCCGTTTTCGTGCTGGTATGGCTGGTGTTACGCACCCGTGTTCATGCGCTGATCGCGATGCTGGCGGCGGCCTGCATCGCCGGTCTGTTGGGGGGAATGGGCATTGATAAAACGCTCTCTGTCATCACCAGCGGATTCGGTACGACGCTGGGCAGTATTGGCCTGGTGATTGGCCTCGGCGTAATGATGGGGCGCTTGCTGGAGGTTTCCGGCGCGGCGGAGCGTATCGCCTGGAGCTTTATCAAATGGCTGGGGAAACGCCGTGAAGAGTGGGCGCTGGCGATCACGGGTTATATTGTCAGCACCCCATTTTCGTCGATTCCGCTTTTGTCATTCTTTATCCGGTGGCGAAAGCGCTGGCGAAAAGCGGTAAACGTTCGCTACTGACGCTGGGCGTCGCGCTGGCGGGCGGGCTGGTGGTCACTCACCATACGGTACCTCCGACGCCCGGTCCGCTGGGGGTAGCCGGGATTTTTAACGTCGACATCGGCGCAATGTTATTGACCGGGATAGCGCTGGCGGTGCCCTGTGTGATCGGCATTGTGTTCTATGCGCAGTGGCTGGATAAACGCTACCCTGATTTCGTGCCGCGCACGCTGAACGCCGATGAAGTCAATGCCACGCTGGAGCAGTACAACAAAGAGAAAGAGCAAAAGGATCTGCCGAGCCTGACGCTCTCTCTCTGCTGCCTATTGTGGTGCCGATCGTGCTGATCTTCCTGAAGGCTATCTGTTCCACCCTCGCCACTGTAGAAGGATGGTCCGGCCTGGCGACGCATCCGGTGGTACAGGCAATCAACTTTGTGGGAAGTCCGGTGATCGCGTTGGCCATCAGCGTTCTGCTGGCGGTGTATACGCTGGTGCCGCGCATGGATAAACATACCACCGCAGAGCGTCTGGAAGAGGGCTTGCAAAGCGCCGGGATTATCTTACTGGTCACGGGCGCTGGCGGCGCGTTGGGCGCGATCCTGCGCGACAGCGGCGCGGGACAACAGCTGGCGGAGCAGGTTGCCAACCTGCCGATCTCGCCGATCCTGATCCCGTTTATCGTGGCGACGCTGGTACGCCTGATTCAGGGATCGGGGACGGTGGCGATGATCACTGCCGCCTCGATTTCCGCGCCGATCCTGGCGCAGATCCCCGGCATCAATATGTTGCTTGCCGCTCAGGCCGCAACGATGGGGTCGCTGTTCTTCGGCTACTTCAACGATAGCCTGTTCTGGGTGGTTAACCGCATGATGGGCGTCTCTGATGTCAAACAGCAGATGGTGGTTTGGTCTGTACCGACGACCATTGCCTGGGCGATTGGCGGCACCGGCGTGGCGCTGATTAACCTGCTGTTCGGTTCCGGCGGCAGTTGGCTCGATCCGTTACTGCCGATCGTCGTTCTGGCGGCAATTATGCTGTGGGTGCGTTGGCAGGCGCAGGGGATCAAAGACAAGCTGGTAGTTAAGGATTAAGACGGTATTATCCGTCCGGGAGCGTAATGCTCCCGGACTGGCTACAATGATGGGACGTGCTCCCCGCAATCCCATTGCGAACGTAAAAAATCAATAAATGCGCGTACTTTTGTCGATACATGGCGGGCGTCCGGATAAACGGCATAAATGCCCTGACGGGGAAAATGATAGTCGGGTAACAGGTGAATTAACGTTCCATCCTCCAGTGCGGTGTTGACTAACCATTGCGGCAGTAATGCGACGCCGCTTCCCGCGAGAGCGAAGGCCATCAGCGAGCGCTGTCGACAGAAATTTTGCCGGCTTTGCTTATCTCTAGGCGTGAGTGTTGGCCATGATTATTCGTTACTGTCCACCGTAGCGGCGTAGGTAATCGCTCATGAATAATCCATTCCGCCTGGGCCAACGACTCCAGTGACGACACGGGGTGGCGGGCGAGCCACTGCGGCGCGGCGACCGGCAGAATGGTAAAGCGGGATATCAGCGCGGCGCGATAGCGGGAGTCCGCCAGCGAGCCAAGCCGAATCGCCACATCAAAGCGCTCGGCAATTAAATCGGCATGATGTGATGAGGACATATGCCGAATACGGAGATCGGGATGGCGCTGACTAAACTGCGCCAGTACCGGAATGACCACCTGTTCGCCAAACTCGGGCGTAGTGGTAATACGTAACTCGCCGCCCAGCCCACTATGGCTGGCACGCACTTCATCCTGCAAATTTTTCGCTGAGTTGAGTAAATTCACGCCTTTTTGGTAAAAGAGGACGCCGGCGTCTGTGAGCGTCAGTCGTCGGGTGGAACGTAGCAATAACGTTACGCCAAGCTCTTTTTCAAGCTGCCGAATATTAAAACTCACTACTGCTTTTGTTTGGCCCGATGCGGCGGCGGCGGCCGTGAAGCTGCCGCTATCTACCACGGCGATAAACAGCGACATACGCTGCAAATTGAGCATGGCGAGCTCCTTTACTGTCAAAATTATTTTGACAGTATATCGTTGAAGCGCGGACTTATCTGGCTTTCTCCGGACGGCTACATTAGCGCCTCTGACGGAGGATGCATAATGACGTATCGCAGTAAAGTGGCAGTGGTTTACCTGCTCGGCTTCTTTCTTGATCTGATTAATCTGTTTATTGCCAGCGTGGCTTTTCCTGCGATGTCCGTGGATCTGCATACGTCCATATCGGCGCTGGCATGGGTGAGTAATGGTTATATCGCAGGATTAACGCTGATCGTTCCGTTTAGCGCGTTTCTTTCACGTTATCTCGGCGCACGACGGCTGATCATATTTTCGCTCATTCTGTTTAGCGTTGCCGCCGCTGCCGCAGGTTTTGCCGATTCCTTACACAGCCTTGTTTTCTGGCGTATTGTGCAGGGGGCGGGCGGTGGCTTATTGATCCCGGTTGGTCAGGCGTTAACCTGGCAACAGTTTGAACCGCATGAACGCGCTGGCGTGTCATCGGTTGTCATGATGGTGGCGCTACTGGCGCCGGCATGTTCGCCTGCGATTGGCGGGCTGCTGGTGGAAACGTGCGGCTAGCGCTGGATATTCTTTGCCACGCTGCCGGTGGCCGTTCTCACTTTATTGCTCGCTTATCGTTGGCTGAACGCTGCGTCGACGACAATGGCGTCAACAAGATTGCTCCATCTGCCGCTGTTGACGGACAGGCTGCTGCGTTTTGCCATGATCGTCTATCTGTGCGTACCGGGTATGTTCATTGGTATCAGCGTGGTCGGGATGTTTTATCTACAGAACGTCGCGCAGCTATCGCCTGCGGCGGCGGGGTCGCTGATGATCCCCTGGTCGATCGCTTCATTTGTCGCCATTATGCTTACCGGACGTTACTTCAATCGGCTTGGGCCGCGTCCGCTGATTATCGTCGGCTGTCTTCTTCAGGCCGCAGGGATACTGCTTTTAACTAACGTTACGCCTGCGACATCGCACCGTGTACTGATGATGATATTCGCCTTAATGGGCGCTGGCGGCAGTTTGTGCAGCAGTACCGCGCAGAGTGGCGCTTTCCTGACTATTGCTCGCCGGGACATGCCTGACGCCAGCGCGCTATGGAATCTTAATCGTCAGATCAGCTTTTTCCTTGGCGCGACGCTGTTGACGCTGCTGTTAAATGCGCTCCAGCGCGTTATGTCGCTTGAGGTTGCTTATCGCTGGACCTTTATTGCCGCCGGTATCACCCTGCTGCCCCTTATTTACGCTGTCTGTCTAAACAATAGACAAGCACTTCTGTGCCTGAAAAAGGAAAGACCATGAATCCATATAAAGATGAAATTATTCACGCCCATGCGGCGATTGAGAACTGGCTTAGCAAGGGGATGGGGAGCCTGGAGGCGTTGATAGCGCGTTTCGCTGCTGATTTTACGATGATAACGCCAGGCGGTGTTTGTCTAGATTATCCGGCGCTTGGCGCTTTTTTCCAGGCGCAGCGCGCGTGTCGCCCGGGTCTGGTTATCGTGGTTGAGCACATTGACCTTGTGGCGGAGTGGCCGGAAGGCGCCGCGCTGCGTTATCGTGAGCGACAGCAACTGCCGGGCCAGGCCGAGACGGTACGCTGGTCGACGGTCATTTTAAAAAGGGAAAGAGGACGGATAGTCTGGCGTCATTTACACGAAACGACAGTCACAGCCTGAAAAGCCTGTTCCGGCGCGTGGGCCCGATAACGCGGCGCTATCGGGCCCGACACGTTTACACCAGACTTTTCAGCCGATAGATCCACTCCAGCGCCTGGCGTGGCGTCAGGGAGTCCGGATCGAGATTCTCCAGCGCTTCAACGGCGGGCGATGTCTCCTCCGGGGCGGCAAGCAACGACATTTGCGTGCCGTCCACCTGCGTTGCCGCCGCATTGGGCGAGATGCTTTCCAGCTCGCGGAGTTTTTGGCGCGCGCGTTTGATGACTTCTTTAGGGACGCCCGCAAGCGCCGCGACCGCCAGGCCATAGCTCTTACTTGCCGCGCCGTCCTGCACGCTGTGCATAAACGCGATAGTATCGCCGTGTTCCAGCGCATCCAGGTGGACGTTCGCCACGCCTTCCATTTTCTCCGGTAATTGGGTCAGCTCGAAGTAGTGGGTAGCGAACAGCGTTAACGCTTTAATCTTATTCGCGAGATTCTCCGCGCAGGCCCAGGCCAACGACAGCCCGTCATACGTGGAGGTACCGCGCCCGATTTCATCCATCAATACCAGACTGTTTTCCGTGGCATTATGCAGAATGTTCGCGGTTTCGGTCATCTCCACCATAAAGGTCGAACGCCCGGAGGCCAGGTCGTCCGCTGCGCCGACGCGGGTAAAAATACGGTCGATGGGGCCGATTTCCACGTTTTGCGCCGGAACGTAACTGCCGATATAGGCCAGCAGGGCGATCAATGCCGTTTGCCGCATATAGGTACTTTTACCGCCCATATTGGGGCCGGTAATGATCAACATCCGGCGCTGCGGCGACAGATTGAGCGGGTTAGCGATAAACGGCTCATTCAGTACCTGCTCAACCACCGGGTGGCGACCTTCGGTAATACGGATACCGGGTTTATCGGTAAATGTCGGGCAGGTGTAATTCAGCGTCCAGGCGCGTTCGGCCAGGTTAACCAGCACATCCAGTTCCGCCAGCGCGTTCGCGCTCTGCTGTAAATCGGCCAGATGCGGCAACAGCAGATCAAACAATTCGTCATATAGCTGTTTTTCCAGCGCCAGCGCTTTGCCTTTCGAGGTCAGAACTTTATCTTCGTACTCTTTAAGCTCAGGAATAATGTAGCGTTCGGCATTTTTCAGCGTCTGGCGACGCACATAATTGATGGGCGCCAGATGGCTTTGACCACGGCTAATCTGAATGTAATAACCATGTACCGCGTTATAGCCGACTTTCAGCGTATCCAGCCCGGTACGCTCGCGTTCGCGAATTTCCAGACGATCGAGATAATCGGTGGCGCCGTCCGCCAGCGCGCGCCATTCATCCAGCTCTTCATGGTAGCCGGGCGCAATAACGCCGCCGTCGCGGACCAGTACCGGCGGCGCGTCAATAATGGCGCGTTCCAGGAGGTCGCGCAGCTCGGCGAAATCGCCCATTTTTTTACGCAACGCCTGTACCGGCGCGCTGTCAACGGTTTCAAGCTGAGCGTGCAATTCCGGCAGTTGCTGGAAGGCGTGACGCATTCGGGCGAGATCGCGCGGACGCGCGGTGCGCAGCGCCAGACGCGCAAGGATACGCTCCAAATCGCCGACCTGACGCAGCACCGGTTGCAGTTCGCTGACGGTGTCCTGCAAGGCGCCGATGGTCTGCTGGCGTTCACGTAATATGTCGGTATTTCGTACCGGCATATGCAGCCAGCGTTTAAGCATTCGGCTACCCATTGGCGTCACGGTACAGTCAAGCACCGCGGCGAGGGTATTTTCGACACCGCCGGCCAGGTTCTGGGTAATTTCCAGATTGCGGCGGGTCGCGGCATCCATAATGATGCTGTCTTGCTGGCGTTCCATCGTAATGGAACGAATATGCGGCAGGGAGGTGCGCTGGGTATCTTTTACGTACTGTAACAGGCAGCCTGCCGCACATAATCCACGCGAGGCATTTTCGACGCCGAAACCGACCAGATCCCGCGTACCGAATTGCAGATTTAACTGCTGGCGGGCGGTATCAATCTCAAACTCCCACAACGGGCGACGGCGCAGACCCCGGCGTCCCTCTATTAACGCCATTTCAGCAAAATCTTCGGCATACAACAGTTCGGCGGGATTGGTGCGCTGCAGCTCTGCGGCCATCGTTTCACGGTCGGCGGGTTCGCTCAGACGAAAGCGCCCGGAGCTGATATCCAGCGTGGCGTAACCGTAGCCTTTACCATCCTGCCAGATAGCCGCCAGCAGGTTATCCTGACGCTCCTGTAACAGGGCTTCATCGCTGATAGTGCCAGGCGTAACGATACGCACGACCTTACGTTCAACGGGACCTTTGCTGGTGGCCGGATCGCCAATCTGTTCGCAAATAGCGACGGATTCGCCCTGATTGACCAGTTTCGCGAGGTAGTTTTCTACGGCGTGGTGCGGGATACCCGCCATAGGGATAGGTTCGCCAGCCGATGCGCCGCGTTTGGTCAGCGAAATATCGAGCAACTGCGACGCACGCTTTGCGTCGTCATAAAACAGCTCGTAAAAGTCTCCCATACGATAAAAGAGCAGGATCTCCGGATGCTGGGCTTTCAGCTTGAGATACTGCTGCATCATGGGGGTGTGGTTGGAGAAGTCCTTATCAAATGACTCATTCATATTGATTTTACTCTTTTTTTATTCTTTCAAGTGCTCATGTGGCCCCGGGTAAAACCCTTATAAACTCACATAAACTCATAAATTTGTAGCTCACCTGTAGCCTAAAATGTGACAGGTTACATTCTCATCATTCCTGGACTACAACAGGGGTGATACTTTGAAAACAACTTTCAGCCAGCCTTTCATTATCAACAAGTTAAGTATCAATGTTAAGCCTGCGCTCAGTCGCTCTGGAAAAATCGTTTTCGAAGCTAACCCAGCTCAAAAACTCTACATTGTTTTCGATGACCACAGACAAGCTCCTGCTGGTTTCGGGGTAAAAGCCAGTTTGACGAAAAAAACCTACGTAATCCAGCGAAGAGTAGCCTCGTCAGATCGTAATGTCAGTGAGGGTAGGAAGCCAAGTTCTGTCTTGAAAGTAAAAGTTGGAAATGTGTTCGATTTTCCAAATATTGACGAAACAAGGCAAGCTGCTAGGCAATTAGTTCAGACCATGCTCGCAACAAAGAGAAATTTCAACAAAATTAAGAGGGAAACGGATGCTTCCGAACTCAAAATGAGACTGTAATTAAAATTGTGTAATTGCCTGATTTTGATATGTTCGATTCAACATCAAAAGCTGGTTGCTTTATGGACGAAAAACAGTTGCAGGCTCTGGCTAATGCACTGGCCAAAATCTCAAAATACCTGAAGATCTCAGCCCGTTCGATCGTCTGCTGAAGAAAAACCAGACCCGCATTTCCGGCATAGATAATCAACATGCTATTAAAAAGCGTACGGTGTTTCCGACGGACGAGTCAGTGAAAAAGGTCGTGTGACTGGCAATTCAGGCCGACATCCGAAAATGGACAATGTCGCTAAGGGACTGGCTCATGACAACGAGTCGCTTTATTATCACGCTCGGGTTCGGTAGCCGCCTGGACGTTCACTTCCGAGAAAGGCATTTACACCGAATGGTGTATAGGCTCGTGGTTGGTCTTCGGTGAGAGGCAGGATGTCTCTCATTAATCTCCGGGAGCGTACAATAGTTGCTCCGGCAGCCTGAAGGATGAAGTGTATATAACCTAAAACATAACGGATATAGCTTCCTTACTCAACCTGACGTAATACGCCGACAGTAAAATCAGGGATACCATACTATCATGGAAAGTCGTCAATACACCCGGCATCTTTCGCTTTCGGAGCTGAAATGGTTTGCTATCGGGATCGGTTTTTTTATTCTCAGCATAGCAACAGCCACCGTGAATTATCGGCTTTCCGGTATATCGCTACTGGTGGGCCTGTTGTTTATCATCTGGAAATTCAGCGTCACAGTTCTGTTTCTGTTTACGCCGCGCAGGATGACGTTAACCGAAACCGCGTTGCAGGCCGGGCATCGTGTTATCCATTACGATGCGCTTGAATCAATGCGTCTGCTCCACCAATCCGACAAACTCATCTTGCGCCACAGTGGCGGCAAGAAGTACGTCATCTACCTTGATTTCTGGAACGATGGCAACGGAATTTACGACCGACTGGCTGCTGAACTTGTCCGGCGACACGGTTCTGCGCTGGGTGCGCGCCTCGCCGCCGATGGACGTCTTAAATTCGGCAAAGTGACCGCGCTGGCGGATCGGCTTGAACACAAAAACCGGGCGGTGCCGTATGCGCAGATCGCCAGTATTCGCACCCAGCGCGAGGAGGATGCTGGCAGTTCAATGAGCTATCTGATGATTAGCACCGCTACGGGCCGGATCTGCAAAATCGACCGCTCCACTATCGTCAATGAGCCGCTGCTGCTCAACTTTCTTTCCCAGCGTTTACCCGCCTGACGACATTTTTATACAAGGATGAATCAATGGAACTGTACGTATCAAAAACCAGCCAGCAAAACATGCCTGTGGAGTTCAATATCTATTATTCCAGATCTAAAACGTTGGTTGGTATTGTGTTCTGGATTTGTATGATGGGAGTTTTTATTGCGCTGGCGGTGAGTATGGCCACCGATCCCGAGGAGCCCAAAACTGGCGGTGCCGTCTTTATGGGACTTATTTGTTGCGGCAGTCTGTTATTTATTGTGCGCCTGGCTCGCTCATTTTTAAGCGCGGCAAAGCCGGCAGTCACCATCAGTCGTGAAGGTATTCGCTTCTGTAATGGCAAATTCGCGGCCTGGACAAATATCGCCGAAAACACCTGGCATTCACAGAGCATTAACTTCATCCCGGCCGCCGCCGGTATTAAGATTGTGTTGCATGAAGGCAAGCCGATCCATTTCGCCACCACGGTTATTGCGCTTTCTTCCGATAAGTATCTGGAGATATGCGATCTTTACTCGTCTCAGGCGATCGGGTAACTACCTGCGTCGGATTACGGCTTCGTTTTTTTGGCCTGCGATCTTAATGCTGAAATGGGCAGAAAAACGCGAAATTTAGACGCTATTACGAATGGGCAATGGTACTTATTGAAGGTTATATCATTGCCCATAATGCAGGGAGGGTTAATATGCTATGATAGAATTCTATGTTTGAATATATATCCTCAGAATACAAAATAAAGTAACGCTATCGTTGCGTATATTATATAATTCTATTTCCAGATTACTTTATTTTAAAAAAAGACAGATTGCCTGAACAGAAAGAACCGGTGTCAATGTAGATTTGATTGGCGAATGTTGTTGTGTAGTCAACAATCATATGGCCGAAGATAAAAGTATCCGCACCGCGTATTGGATGGATATTCCCCTGTAACGAACCAAGCAGACGATCGCGTGACCATAGAACGCTATCAATATCAACTTGCTTCCCATAATCGTAGCTGTCATCTGGATAATCGGCATGGGCAATCACGTACTTCTTTGAGGACGTTTCAACTTCTATGATGTGAGGACGCTGCTTAAAAGTTAGTAATAGCTCAGTGGCTTCTTGCCTGTCTTTTTCGGTGACCGAGTCGTACCAGTAACCACCGTTTACATACCAGAAATTTCCATCCTGTGTTTCAAAAGCGTCAAGCGCCATAGCTTCATGATTACCCACTACAGAAATAAACCATGGGGTATTTAACAGTCTCAGTGTTTCAAGGTTTTCTTTTCCTCGATCAATGTTATCTCCAGTGGAGATCAAGAGATCGGTATCAGGAGAGAAATTTAATTGAGCCAGTCTGGTTAACAATAAGGAGTAACATCCATGAATATCACCAACGACCCAAATGTGGCGATAGAGATCGCTGTTGATGTCAGCATAACGAATTAATTCCATGATGTTCCTATAGCACAATTTTGGAGTCTGGTATTATAACAAAAAAGTAGGCCAATATTAATTTTTATTGTTTAAAATATACAGTTATTAAAATATCCTACAGGCTAGAAATGAACAGATAATATATATTTTATGAATCGGTTAATTAAAGTAGACGATGTGCTTGAAAGATGCACGATTTCTCGCGCAACACTTTATTGATTAATTGCAAAGGCATACTTTCCCGCTCAGCGGAAGCTCTATCCCGAAGGGGCTTTGTTGAATAAAGAGATTGGCGGATCTGATCGTTACTGTCGTTTCAGCATCGGGTTCCCATGGCAAAGCAAAAGTTTAAAATCAACATCTGAGCGGCAGCAATGAGGTCTGGAAAAAGAAAGTGGGCTATCACCGTCGTTCAGTAGCGGAAACGGTCATGTTCCGTATCAAAACCTTGCTGGGCGGCCATTTGAGCCTGCGGAACTATGACGCGCAGGTGGGTGAAGCGATGGCGATGGTCAAAGCGCTGAACCGGATGACGTTGTTGGCAATGCCGACCAGCGTCAGGCTCGTATAACGAGTGCTCCGGTGGGAGTCCTGTATCCTTATCGTTGGCCGATTCTGAATTATTCAACAAAGCCTCATGTTGTCATAACCTACCAGATGCAGATAAAGCAGCATAAAGCGTTTTAAACGACAGCAACAAGGAAAGGGGTTGATCGTTTAATGGTACTGCGCCAAATCCTTTGTACCAGTCGCAGACCTGTTTATTTTTGGCATCAATAAGCAGGGCTACGCCACCGACCTGCAAAGCCGCCTGTATGCAACGCTTTCCGGCAGATAACAAAAGTTGTGCTCCCAGCCCTTGCCCCTGCATAGATTTGTCTACGGCTAAACGACCCAGACGAAACACTGGCACATCGTATCTCCCTAATCCTTTGCTGATTGCGCCGGGAACCTGTGCATATATCAGTGATGCAGGACTGACTGAGTAAAAGCCGTGGATACGTGTAACATCCGAATTATCAAGTGCAACATAGGTTTTCGTTGTCCCTTTCTCATGATTTTGTCGTGCATGGCGTTGCAGGAATTGGTTCAGATCGGCATCCCCACAATCAAAATTCATTCGATTGTGGGTTTTCCCTATCGCGGCCTCATGCCAGTCTGTAAACATCATTTCTTCATGTCCGGCAGGGCGAAAGCAGCAGCAAGAAGCTTTTCATTCGGCGCTGGCGGGTTATCTAAAATTTCCATGATCATTTGAGTATCGCGCTCCGTCAGATATACCCGTTCGGCGGCATCAACAATCTTCTGTGCGACAGGTAGTACGTTACTGACCACAAAATCCGTCAGGTTGGTTTGCTGGATTGCCGCAGCGCGGACTATCAACTTTTTGGCATCCGTCGATACACGCAACGACAGCCTTTCGTTAGATTCTATAGCTATCTGAGGCATGGTTTTCATCCTCCTGTTTATGAACAATATGTACAATTATAATACATATATGTACGCTTTCAAGGCGTACATATGAGGCTGATATAGTCCAGGCATGGCAAGAAGGTCGTTCACTGTCTTTAAACAGGGGATTAACTTCGGTTTATCGCGATTGCATTACTTTAATCTCACTGATTACGTATCATCAGGGAGTTTGCTAAATATATTCATGATTCTCTTTTTTGCCGTAACTGCTTGATTGATCCTACCCGCGTAATAGGGACACAACCCTAAGCGGCGGACATCTTCTGCTCACGTTCAGAAGAAGAGAGCTGAGTTTGCTGTTTGCTTCGCCAGCTGTAGAGCTATGATTCATACAGGTTAAGCTCGCGGGTGGCAGCGGCCACCCCAATGCGTTCCGCCAGTTTCAGGGCTTCCTGACGAAATTCAGGCGTGTGCTGCTTGCGTAGCTTTTTGGTGGTTGATGCTGGTTTGTCATGTGAGTCACCTCTTGCTTGAGCGTTTACTCACTTAGTTGCGTGTCCACTATTGCTGAGTAAGTTCAAAAGAACGTTATTCGCGAAAAGTGGATGGGGTATCGTAAGAATGCCAACATGTGGGGCAAGAGGGGGATGTCAGTTTATCGCGATATACGAGACGATAGTTTGTCAGTATAAGTTTCGGCTATTTTCCCGAGTCTGGGAGACAGTTCTTTATCACAAATAAAAAAAGCAGCAGCGAGGTGCTGCTGTATCAAAAAGCAGATTGATAAATGCAACGTAAGAGACAAATGGCCAACCGTAAAAGTGACCATAGCTATAATAATTATATTGATATTAAGTGGCAATGCAAAATATGGTCTTAATTATATCATGATGAGTTCAGCCAACGGTGATATGGCCTTATAAGGCTTGCAGTCTTTCATGGGCAGAAAGTAACGTCTGATATATGCTTAAATTCTTACTTCCGGGTTCAAGCAAAACTTTTTTAAATTCGGTCATGAGTTGCTCTTCATCTTCTTTCGAACGCATGTATTGTGGATGTTCCTGGAAGAAGGTGAGCGCCTGCTCTTTGGTTTGTTTATATTTTTCGCAAAAAATGCTTGAGCTGATTGCGCTATTTTTTGATGCGGAATTATCAGCGTTCTGGTTTGATAATGATTTATTCTTCGCAAGGTCTGACGGCACATACGGAAGAGACTGACACTCATCAATACTATTTGCGTTGGCCAGTTGCTCTTGCTGAGCGCCAGGTTGCTGTACCGGTTTGCTCACGGAGGAAGGGAGGGGCACCTGAGCACAGCCGATCAGTAAAAAGACAGGAAGACAGCTATAAAATTTTTTCATATTAACTCCAACTACAGAAGAATGAGGCGCCATGTTTTTACACAACCGTCAGAACGTTATCTGACAATAGTGATAAGGGGAGAATGCGTTTCAGGAATGCTAGCAAAAAAAACTCCTGATATAAATAATTAATTCTCCATCCCGATGACAATATCTGAATTTTTGCGGCTGTAGAACAATAAGCCAGAATTTATACACTATGAGCTGATTTTCTGTTTTAAATTATCAAGCGCTGTGCAAGTGGGCCAATTTAATTAGCGGGTGGCATCAGTTTCATAATGTTTGCATCAGGATTTTGCCACCCGCTCCCGGTATTGTTTACATATTAAAATGATTTTTAACTGGTGCTGACAACTATGCTAAATACGCAGGAAGTACTTAAAGAAGGAGAGAAGCGGAAAATCCGCAGCCCGGAAGCATGGTTTATACAGACGTGTTCCGCGCAAAAGCTGCATATGTCATTTTCTGAAAGCCGACACAATGAAAACTGCCTGATTCAGGAAGGCGCGCTGCTTTTTTGCGAGCAGGCCGTTGTCGCACCAGTATCAGGAGACCTGGTTTTTCGACCGTTAAAAATTGAAGTACTCAGCAAATTACTGGCATTTATCGATGGCGCAGGATTAGTGGACACGACATATGCTGAATCCGATAAATGGGTTTTGCTGAGTCCTGAGTTTCGCGCTATTTGGCAAGATCGTAAACGCTGCGAGTACTGGTTTTTGCAGCAAATTATTACGCCTTCTCCGGCCTTCAATAAGGTACTGGCGCTGTTACGAAAAAGCGAGAGTTACTGGTTGGTTGGCTATTTACTCGCTCAGTCAACCAGCGGCAACACGATGAGAATGCTGGGAGAAGACTATGGCGTTTCTTATACCCATTTTCGTCGTTTGTGCAGCAGAGCGTTGGGCGGAAAAGCGAAGAGTGAATTACGAAACTGGCGTATGGCGCAATCGCTGCTGAATAGTGTAGAAGGCCACGAGAACATCACCCAATTAGCCGTTAATCATGGTTACTCATCGCCTTCACATTTTTCTAGTGAGATCAAAGAGCTGATCGGCGTTTCGCCGCGGAAATTATCAAATATTATTCAATTGGCAGACAAATGAAGACACATATTCTTTTGGCCAGAGTGCTGGCATGTGCCGCGCTTGTTCTGGTTACACCTGGTTATTCTAGTGAAAAAATACCTGTAACGGGAAGTGGGTTTGTTGCGAAAGACGATAGCCTGCGGACATTTTTCGATGCCATGGCGCTACAGCTAAAGGAGCCTGTCATTGTTAGCAAAATGGCGGCACGAAAAAAAATTACGGGCAACTTTGAGTTTCACGATCCTAACGCATTACTGGAGAAGCTTTCCCTACAACTGGGGCTGATTTGGTATTTCGATGGGCAGGCTATCTATATTTATGACGCCAGTGAAATGCGCAATGCCGTGGTTTCTTTACGCAACGTCTCACTCAATGAGTTCAACAATTTTCTAAAACGCTCAGGTTTATATAACAAAAATTACCCGCTACGTGGCGATAACCGTAAAGGAACATTCTATGTTTCAGGGCCACCCGTCTATGTTGATATGGTGGTCAACGCCGCCACCATGATGGACAAGCAAAACGATGGTATTGAGCTGGGACGTCAGAAAATAGGGGTGATGCGTCTGAACAATACCTTCGTGGGCGATCGTACCTATAATCTGCGCGATCAGAAAATGGTTATCCCCGGTATTGCCACGGCCATTGAAAGGTTGTTGCAGGGAGAAGAGCAACCTTTAGGTAATATTGTCAGTAGCGAACCCCCGGCGATGCCAGCGTTTTCAGCGAATGGAGAAAAAGGTAAAGCAGCAAATTATGCCGGTGGCATGAGTCTGCAGGAAGCTTTAAAGCAAAATGCCGCGGCGGGCAATATTAAAATCGTGGCCTATCCGGATACCAACAGTTTGTTAGTAAAGGGAACGGCTGAGCAGGTGCATTTTATCGAAATGCTGGTTAAAGCGCTGGATGTCGCCAAACGTCACGTAGAATTATCCCTGTGGATTGTCGATCTTAATAAAAGCGATCTGGAGCGTTTGGGCACTTCATGGAGCGGCAGCATTACTATTGGGGACAAACTTGGCGTGTCATTAAACCAGTCTTCAATAAGTACCCTCGATGGCAGTCGATTCATCGCCGCGGTCAATGCGTTAGAAGAGAAGAAACAGGCGACGGTGGTTTCACGCCCGGTATTACTGACCCAGGAAAATGTTCCCGCTATTTTTGATAACAACAGAACGTTTTACACCAAGCTGATTGGGGAACGTAATGTGGCGCTTGAGCATGTAACATACGGAACAATGATCCGAGTGCTGCCCCGTTTTTCCGCAGATGGTCAGATAGAAATGTCGCTGGACATTGAAGATGGCAACGATAAGACGCCGCAATCCGATACTACCACCTCCGTAGATGCGTTACCCGAAGTCGGGCGAACGTTAATTAGCACTATTGCAAGAGTTCCGCACGGAAAAAGTTTGCTGGTCGGTGGTTATACACGGGATGCAAATACCGATACTGTCCAAAGTATTCCGTTTTTAGGCAAATTACCGCTTATTGGTAGCCTGTTCCGTTATTCCAGTAAGAATAAAAGTAATGTTGTTCGTGTGTTCATGATTGAACCAAAAGAAATTGTCGACCCGTTAACGCCGGATGCCAGCGAATCGGTAAACAATATTCTGAAGCAAAGCGGTGCCTGGAGTGGGGACGATAAGTTACAGAAATGGGTTCGTGTTTATCTGGATAGAAGTCAGGAGGTAATTAAATGATTCCTGGCTCAACCTCCGGTATTTCATTTTCCAGAATATTGTCCCGGCAGACATCTCATCAGGATGCGACCCAGCATACTGATGCGCAACAGGCGGAAATACAACAGGCCGCAGAGGATTCGTCTCCAGGGGCGGAAGTACAAAAATTTGTCCAGTCGACGGACGAAATGTCAGCGGCGCTGGCGCAATTTCGTAACCGTCGCGATTATGAAAAAAAATCCAGTAATTTATCTAACAGTTTTGAACGCGTGCTGGAGGATGAGGCTTTACCGAAGGCGAAGCAAATATTAAAGCTAATTAGCGTACATGGCGGCGCGTTAGAAGATTTTTTACGTCAGGCGCGTAGCTTATTTCCTGACCCCAGTGATTTAGTCCTTGTGTTACGCGAATTGCTTCGTCGTAAAGACCTGGAAGAGATCGTGCGGAAAAAGCTGGAGTCGTTACTTAAGCACGTTGAAGAGCAAACCGATCCGAAGACCCTCAAGGCAGGGATTAATTGTGCGTTGAAGGCCCGGCTTTTTGGGAAAACATTATCGTTAAAACCAGGCTTATTGCGCGCCAGCTATCGGCAATTTATCCAGAGTGAATCACATGAAGTGGAGATTTACTCTGACTGGATAGCCAGTTATGGCTATCAACGTCGACTGGTGGTACTGGATTTTATCGAGGGTTCGCTATTAACCGATATTGACGCGAATGACGCCAGCTGTTCGCGCCTGGAGTTTGGCCAGCTTTTACGACGCCTGACGCAACTTAAAATGTTGCGCTCCGCTGACCTACTGTTTGTGAGTACATTGTTGTCGTATTCGTTTACCAAAGCGTTTAATGCGGAGGAGTCGTCGTGGCTACTACTGATGCTTTCGCTATTGCAACAGCCACATGAAGTGGATTCGCTGTTAGCCGATATTATAGGTTTGAATGCGTTATTGCTTAGTCATAAAGAACATGCATCCTTTTTGCAGATATTTTATCAAGTATGTAAAGCCATACCCTCTTCACTCTTTTATGAAGAATATTGGCAGGAAGAATTGTTAATGGCGTTACGTAGTATGACCGATATTGCCTACAAGCATGAAATGGCAGAACAGCGTCGTACTATTGAAAAGCTGTCTTAATTTAATATTAACAGGATACCTATAGTGCTGCTTTCTCTACTTAACAGTGCTCGTTTACGACCTGAATTACTGATTCTGGTACTAATGGTGATGATCATTTCTATGTTCGTCATTCCATTACCTACCTATCTGGTTGATTTCCTGATCGCACTGAATATCGTACTGGCGATATTGGTGTTTATGGGGTCGTTCTATATTGACAGAATCCTCAGTTTTTCAACGTTTCCTGCGGTACTGTTAATTACCACGCTCTTTCGTCTGGCATTATCGATCAGTACCAGCCGTCTTATCTTGATTGAAGCCGATGCCGGTGAAATTATCGCCACGTTCGGGCAATTCGTTATTGGCGATAGCCTGGCGGTGGGTTTTGTTGTCTTCTCTATTGTCACCGTGGTTCAGTTTATCGTTATTACCAAAGGTTCAGAACGCGTCGCGGAAGTCGCGGCCCGATTTTCTCTGGATGGTATGCCCGGTAAACAGATGAGTATTGATGCCGATTTGAAGGCCGGTATTATTGATGCGGATGCCGCGCGCGAACGGCGAAGCGTACTGGAAAGGGAAAGCCAGCTTTACGGTTCCTTTGACGGTGCGATGAAGTTTATCAAAGGTGACGCTATTGCCGGCATCATTATCATCTTTGTGAACTTTATTGGCGGTATTTCGGTGGGGATGACCCGCCATGGTATGGATTTGTCCTCCGCTCTGTCTACTTATACCATGCTGACCATTGGTGATGGTCTTGTCGCCCAGATCCCCGCATTGTTGATTGCGATTAGTGCCGGTTTTATCGTGACCCGCGTAAATGGCGATAGCGATAATATGGGGCGGAATATCATGACGCAGCTGTTGAACAACCCATTTGTATTGGTTGTTACGGCTATTTTGACCATTTCAATGGGAACTCTGCCGGGATTCCCGCTGCCGGTATTTGTTATTTTATCGGTGGTTTTAAGCGTACTCTTCTATTTTAAATTCCGTGAAGCAAAACGTAGCGCCGCCAAACCTAAAACCAGTAAAGGCGAGCAGCCGCTCAGTATTGAGGAAAAAGAAGGGTCGTCGTTAGGACTGATTGGCGATCTCGATAAAGTCTCTACAGAGACCGTACCGTTGATATTACTTGTGCCGAAGAGCCGGCGTGAAGATCTGGAAAAAGCTCAACTTGCGGAGCGTCTACGTAGTCAGTTCTTTATTGATTATGGCGTGCGCCTGCCGGAAGTATTGTTACGCGATGGAGAGGGCCTGGACGATAACAGCATCGTATTGTTGATTAATGAGATCCGTGTTGAACAATTTACGGTCTATTTTGATTTGATGCGAGTGGTAAATTATTCCGATGAAGTCGTGTCCTTTGGTATTAATCCAACAATCCATCAGCAAGGTAGCAGCCAGTATTTCTGGGTAACGCATGAAGAGGGGGAGAAACTCCGGGAGCTTGGCTATGTGTTGCGGAACGCGCTTGATGAGCTTTACCACTGTCTGGCGGTGACGCTGGCGCGCAACGTCAATGAATATTTCGGTATTCAGGAAACAAAACATATGTTGGACCAACTGGAAGCGAAATTTCCTGATTTACTTAAAGAAGTGCTCAGACATGCCACGGTACAACGTATATCTGAAGTTTTGCAGCGTTTGTTAAGTGAACGTGTTTCCGTGCGTAATATGAAATTAATTATGGAAGCGCTCGCATTGTGGGCGCCAAGAGAAAAAGATGTCATTAACCTTGTGGAGCATATTCGTGGGGCAATGGCGCGTTATATTTGCCATAAATTCGCCAATGGCGGCGAATTACGAGCAGTAATGGTATCTGCTGAAGTTGAGGATGTTATTCGCAAAGGGATCCGTCAGACCTCTGGCAGTACCTTCCTCAGCCTTGACCCGGAAGCCTCCGCTAATTTGATGGATCTCATTACACTTAAGTTGGATGATTTATTGATTGCACATAAAGATCTTGTCCTCCTTACGTCTGTCGATGTCCGTCGATTTATTAAGAAAATGATTGAAGGTCGTTTTCCGGATCTGGAGGTTTTATCTTTCGGTGAGATAGCTGATAGCAAGTCAGTGAATGTTATAAAAACAATATAAGGGCTTAATTAAGGAAAAGATCTATGCAACATTTGGATATCGCTGAATTAGTTCGTTCCGCACTGGAAGTAAGTGGTTGCGATCCTTCATTAATTGGAGGAATAGATAGCCATTCAACAATTGTTCTGGATTTATTTGCATTGCCAAGTATCTGTATCAGCGTCAAGGAGGATGATGTATGGATCTGGGCGCAATTGGGTGCTGACAGCATGGTGGTATTACAACAGCGGGCTTATGAAATCTTAATGACCATAATGGAAGGATGCCATTTTGCCCGCGGCGGGCAATTACTACTGGGGGAGCAGAATGGGGAGCTAACGCTTAAAGCCTTAGTGCATCCGGATTTTTTATCTGACGGTGAAAAGTTCTCTACTGCCTTGAATGGGTTTTACAACTATCTGGAAGTTTTTAGTCGGTCGCTAATGAGATGAAAACACCTCGTTTACTGCAATATCTGGCCTACCCACAAAAAATAACCGGCCCAATTATTGAGGCGGAATTGCGCGATGTGGCCATTGGCGAGCTGTGTGAAATACGCCGTGGCTGGCACCAAAAACAGGTTGTTGCACGTGCGCAGGTGGTTGGCTTACAGCGGGAACGCACCGTGCTGAGCCTTATCGGCAATGCCCAGGGGCTGAGCCGCGATGTCGTGCTTTATCCCACTGGACGTGCGTTATCGGCGTGGGTGGGATACTCGGTATTAGGCGCGGTGTTGGATCCGACGGGGAAAATCGTTGAGCGTTTTACCCCTGAAGTGGCGCCGATTAGCGAAGAACGCGTTATTGATGTCGCACCGCCTTCTTACGCTTCGCGCGTTGGCGTCCGTGAACCGCTGATTACCGGTGTGCGCGCGATTGACGGGTTATTGACCTGTGGCGTAGGCCAGCGAATGGGCATTTTTGCTTCCGCAGGATGCGGTAAGACCATGCTGATGCATATGCTGATCGAGCAAACGGAGGCGGATGTCTTTGTTATTGGTCTTATCGGTGAACGAGGCCGTGAGGTCACTGAATTCGTGGATATGTTGCGCGCTTCGCATAAGAAAGAAAAATGCGTGCTGGTTTTTGCCACTTCCGATTTCCCCTCGGTCGATCGCTGCAATGCGGCGCAACTGGCGACAACCGTAGCGGAATATTTTCGCGACCAGGGAAAACGGGTCGTGCTTTTTATCGATTCCATGACCCGTTATGCGCGTGCTTTGCGAGACGTGGCACTGGCGTCGGGAGAGCGTCCGGCCCGTCGAGGTTATCCCGCCTCCGTATTCGATAATTTGCCCCGCTTGCTGGAACGCCCCGGGGCGACCAGCGAGGGAAGCATTACTGCCTTTTATACGGTACTGCTGGAAAGCGAGGAAGAGGCGGACCCGATGGCGGATGAAATTCGCTCTATCCTTGACGGTCACCTGTATCTGAGCAGAAAGCTGGCCGGGCAGGGACATTACCCGGCAATCGATGTACTGAAAAGCGTAAGCCGCGTTTTTGGACAAGTCACGACGCCGACACATGCTGAACAGGCATCTGCCGTGCGTAAATTAATGACGCGTCTGGAAGAGCTCCAGCTTTTCATTGACTTGGGAGAATATCGTCCTGGCGAAAATATCGATAACGATCGGGCGATGCAGATGCGGGATAGCCTGAAAGCCTGGTTATGCCAGCCGGTAGCGCAGTATTCATCCTTTGATGACACGTTGAGCGGTATGAATGCATTCGCTGACCAGAATTAAAGTATTGCAGCGGCGCTGTACGGTATTTCATTCACAGTGTGAGTCGATATTACTTCGCTATCAGGATGAGGACCGCGGGCTGCAGGCCGAGGAGGAGGCGATCCTTGAACAAATAGCGGGTCTGAAATTGTTATTAGATACGCTGCGTGCAGAAAACAGACAGCTCAGTCGTGAGGAAATTTATACGTTATTACGTAAGCAGTCTATTGTTCGCCGGCAGATAAAAGATTTAGAACTCCAGATTATACAAATTCAGGAAAAACGGAGCGAGCTGGAAAAGAAAAGGGAAGAGTTTCAGAAAAAAAGTAAATATTGGTTGCGCAAAGAAGGGAACTATCAACGCTGGATAATCCGTCAGAAAAGATTCTATATCCAGCGAGAGATACAGCAGGAAGAGGCCGAGTCAGAGGAGATAATTTAATGGGCGATGTGTCAGCTGTCAGTTCATCCGGGAACATTTTACTGCCGCAGCAGGATGAGGTTGGCGGTTTATCAGAAGCATTAAAAAAAGCGGTGGAAAAACATAAGACAGAATATTCCGGTGATAAAAAAGATCGCGACTATGGCGATGCTTTCGTAATGCATAAAGAAACGGCTTTACCGGTATTACTGGCGGCATGGCGACATGGCGCGCCAGCGAAATCAGAACATCACAATGGCAACGTTTCTGGTCTGCATCATAACGGAAAAGGCGACCTCAGGATTGCTGAAAAACTGTTGAAAGTCACTGCTGAAAAATCTGTCGGTTTGATTTCTGCGGAGGCCAAAGTAGATAAATCCGCAGCGTTGCTATCGTCTAAAAATAGGCCGTTAGAAAGCGTAAGCGGTAAAAAATTATCTGCTGATTTAAAAGCCGTGGAGTCCGTTAGTGAAGTAGCCGATAACGCCACGGGAATCTCTGACGATAATATCAAGGCATTGCCTGGGGATAATAAAGCCATCGCGGGCGAAGGCGTTCGTAAAGAGGGCGCGCCGCTGGCGCGGGATGTCGCACCTGCCCGAATGGCCGCAGCCAATACCGGTAAGCCTGACGATAAAGATCATAAAAAGGTTAAAGATGTTTCTCAGCTTCCGCTGCAACCAACCACTATCGCCGATCTTAGCCAATTAACCGGCGGCGATGAAAAAATGCCTTTAGCGGCGCAATCAAAGCCGATGATGACTATTTTTCCGACTGCCGATGGCGTGAAAGGAGAGGATAGCTCGCTGACTTACCGTTTTCAGCGCTGGGGAAATGACTATTCCGTCAATATTCAGGCGCGGCAAGCAGGGGAGTTTTCGTTAATACCGTCAAATACGCAGGTTGAACATCGTTTGCATGATCAATGGCAAAACGGTAATCCCCAGCGCTGGCACCTGACGCGAGACGATCAACAAAATCCGCAGCAGCAACAGCACAGACAGCAATCTGGCGAGGAGGATGACGCCTGATGTCATTGCGTGTGAGACAGATTGATCGTCGCGAATGGCTATTGGCGCAAACCGCGACAGAATGCCAGCGCCATGGCCAGGAAGCTACGCTGGAATATCCGACGCGACAGGGAATGTGGGTTCGGTTGAGCGATGCAGAAAAACGGTGGTCGGCGTGGATTCAACCTGGGGACTGGCTTGAGCATGTCTCTCCCGCTCTGGCGGGGGCGGCGGTTTCTGCTGGCGCTGAGCACCTGGTCGTTCCCTGGCTTGCTGCGACAGAGCGACCGTTTGAGTTGCCCGTGCCGCATTTGTCCTGTCGGCGTTTATGCGTAGAGAACCCCGTGCCGGGAAGCGCGCTGCCGGAAGGGAAATTGTTGCACATTATGAGCGATCGGGGCGGCCTGTGGTTTGAGCATCTTCCTGAACTGCCTGCAGTCGGGGGCGGCAGGCCGAAAATGCTGCGTTGGCCGTTGCGCTTTGTAATCGGTAGCAGTGATACGCAGTGTTCGTTGCTGGGCCGAATCGGGATCGGAGATGTACTCCTGATTCGTACTTCCCGTGCGGAAGTTTATTGCTACGCGAAAAAGTTAGGTCATTTCAACCGTGTTGAAGGGGGAATTATTGTGGAAACGTTAGATATTCAACATATCGAAGAAGAAAATAATACAACTGAAACTGCAGAAACTCTGCCTGGCTTGAACCAATTGCCCGTCAAACTGGAATTTGTTTTGTATCGTAAGAACGTTACCCTCGCCGAACTCGAAGCCATGGGGCAGCAACAGCTATTATCACTGCCGACCAATGCTGAACTTAACGTTGAAATTATGGCGAATGGTGTTTTGCTGGGTAATGGCGAACTGGTACAGATGAATGACACCTTAGGCGTTGAGATCCATGAATGGCTGAGCGAGTCTGGTAATGGGGAATGATATCTCATTAATTGCCTTACTGGCATTTTCCACCCTGTTGCCATTTATTATTGCGTCAGGAACCTGTTTCGTTAAATTTTCTATTGTATTTGTCATGGTGCGTAACGCCCTGGGATTGCAGCAGATACCTTCAAATATGACGCTTAACGGCGTCGCATTGCTGCTTTCTATGTTTGTTATGTGGCCCATAATGCATGATGCCTACGTCTATTTTGAGGACGAAGATGTCACCTTTAATGATATTTCGTCATTAAGTAAACACGTTGATGAAGGCCTGGATGGTTATCGCGATTATCTGATCAAATATTCAGATCGCGAGTTAGTTCAGTTTTTTGAAAACGCGCAACTGAAGCGTCAGTATGGAGAAGAGACCGAGACGGTAAAGCGTGACAAAGATGAAATTGAAAAACCATCAATATTTGCGTTATTACCTGCTTATGCGCTGAGCGAAATAAAAAGCGCGTTTAAAATTGGTTTTTATCTCTATTTGCCCTTTGTTGTCGTCGACCTGGTGGTATCCAGCGTGCTACTGGCGCTGGGGATGATGATGATGAGTCCGGTGACGATATCTACACCTATTAAGCTGGTGCTTTTTGTCGCGCTTGATGGCTGGACCTTACTGTCTAAGGGATTGATATTACAGTATATGGACATTGCAACATGACATCATTACGAGACGGGATAGTTAAATGGATGATTTAGTGTTTGCAGGTAATAAGGCGCTCTATCTTGTTTTGATCCTGTCAGGGTGGCCGACGATTGTCGCAACGATTATCGGCCTCCTGGTAGGGTTATTCCAGACGGTAACGCAATTACAGGAACAGACGCTGCCTTTTGGCATTAAATTACTTGGCGTGTGTTTATGCTTGTTTTTACTGTCTGGCTGGTATGGCGAAGTTTTACTCTCTTACGGGCGTCAGGTGATATTCCTGGCGTTGGCTAAGGGGTAAAAAATGTTTTACGCGTTGTACTTTGAAATTCATCACCTGGTTGCGTCTGCGGCGCTAGGGTTTGCTCGCGTGGCGCCGATTTTTTTCTTCCTGCCGTTTTTGAATAGCGGGGTATTAAGCGGTGCGCCGAGAAACGCCATTATCATCCTGGTGGCATTGGGAGTATGGCCGCATGCATTGAACGAGGCGCCGCCGTTTTTATCGGTGGCGATGATCCCGTTAGTTCTGCAAGAAGCGGCGGTAGGCGTCATGCTGGGCTGTCTGCTGTCATGGCCTTTTTGGGTTATGCATGCGCTGGGTTGTATTATCGATAACCAGCGAGGGGCAACGCTAAGTAGTAGTATCGATCCGGCAAACGGTATTGATACCTCGGAAATGGCTAATTTCCTGAATATGTTTGCCGCTGTCGTTTATTTACAAAACGGCGGTCTGGTCACGATGGTTGACGTGTTAAATAAAAGCTATCAGCTATGCGATCCGATGAACGAGTGCACGCCTTCATTACCGCCGCTATTAACGTTTATTAATCAGGTGGCTCAAAACGCGTTGGTTCTGGCCAGCCCGGTGGTATTAGTGCTGTTGCTGTCAGAAGTATTCCTGGGTTTATTGTCGCGCTTTGCTCCGCAAATGAACGCTTTTGCGATTTCACTGACGGTAAAAAGCGGCATTGCCGTTTTAATTATGCTGCTTTATTTCTCTCCGGTACTACCGGACAATGTACTGCGACTCTCTTTCCAGGCCACAGGGTTAAGCAGTTGGTTTTACGAGCGAGGGGCGACGCATGTCCTCGAATAAAACAGAAAAACCGACTAAAAAACGGCTGGAAGACTCTGCTAAAAAAGGCCAGTCATTTAAAAGTAAAGATCTCATTATCGCCTGCCTGACGCTGGGAGGAATTGCCTATCTGGTGTCGTATGGCTCATTTAATGAGTTTATGGGGATAATTAAGATCATTATTGCGGATAATTTTGATCAGAGCATGGCTGATTACAGTTTGGCCGTTTTTGGGATAGGATTAAAATATCTGATTCCATTTATGCTGCTCTGTTTAGTGTGTTCCGCATTACCGGCGTTATTACAGGCCGGTTTCGTGCTGGCGACAGAAGCATTAAAACCTAATTTATCGGCGTTAAACCCGGTAGAAGGGGCGAAAAAACTTTTTAGTATGCGCACGGTTAAAGATACGGTCAAAACCCTACTGTATCTCTCATCCTTTGTGGTGGCCGCCATCATTTGCTGGAAGAAATATAAGGTTGAAATCTTTTCTCAGTTAAATGGCAATGTTGTGGATATTGCCGTCATTTGGCGTGAACTTCTCCTCGCATTGGTATTAACTTGCCTTGCTTGCGCATTGATTGTCTTATTATTGGATGCTGTTGCGGAATATTTCCTGACCATGAAAGATATGAAAATGGATAAGGAAGAAGTGAAGCGTGAAATGAAGGAGCAGGAAGGGAACCCAGAGGTTAAATCTAAAAGACGTGAAGTTCATATGGAAATTCTGTCTGAACAGGTGAAATCCGATATTGAAAACTCACGCCTGATTGTTGCCAACCCCACGCATATTACGATCGGGATTTATTTTAAACCCGAATTGATGCCGATTCCGATGATCTCGGTGTATGAAACGAATCAGCGCGCGCTGGCCGTCCGCGCCTATGCGGAGAAGGTTGGCGTACCTGTGATCGTCGATATCAAACTGGCGCGCAGTCTTTTCAAAACCCATCGCCGTTATGATCTGGTGAGTCTGGAAGAAATTGATGAAGTTTTACGTCTTCTGGTTTGGCTGGAAGAGGTAGAAAACGCGGGCAAAGACGTTATTCAGCCACAAGAAAACGAGGTACGGCATTGAGCCGCGTAAAGCAGTAGCGATGTATTCATTGGGCGTTTTTTGAATGTTCACTAACCACCGTCGGGGTTTAATAACTGCATCAGATAAACGCAGTCGTTAAGTTCTACAAAGTCGGTGACAGATAACAGGAGTAAGTAATGGATTATCAAAATAATGTCAGCGAAGAACGTGTTGCGGAAATGATTTGGGATGCCGTTAGTGAAGGCGCCACGCTAAAAGACGTTCACGGGATCCCTCAAGATATGATGGACGGTTTATATGCTCATGCTTATGAGTTTTATAACCAGGGACGACTGGATGAAGCTGAGACATTCTTTCGTTTCTTATGCATTTATGATTTTTACAATCCCGATTACACCATGGGGCTGGCGGCGGTATGCCAACTGAAAAAACAATTTCAGAAAGCATGTGACCTTTATGCAGTAGCGTTTACGTTACTTAAAAATGATTATCGCCCCGTCTTTTTTACCGGGCAGTGTCAATTATTAATGCGTAAGGCGGCAAAAGCCAGACAGTGTTTTGAACTTGTCAATGAACGTACTGAAGATGAGTCTCTGCGGGCAAAAGCGTTGGTCTATCTGGAGGCGCTAAAAACGGCGGAGACAGAGCAGCACAGTGAACAAGAAAAGGAATAATTATGGTAAATGACGCAAGTAGCATTAGCCGTAGCGGATATACCCAAAATCCGCGCCTCGCTGAGGCGGCTTTTGAAGGCGTTCGTAAGAATACGGACTTTTTAAAAGCGGCGGATAAAGCTTTTAAAGATGTGGTGGCAACGAAAGCGGGCGACCTTAAAGCCGGAACAAAGTCCGGCGAGAGCGCTATTAATACGGTGGGTCTGAAGCCGCCTACGGACGCCGCCCGGGAAAAACTCTCCAGCGAAGGGCAATTGACATTACTGCTTGGCAAGTTAATGACGCTACTGGGTGATGTTTCGCTGTCTCAACTGGAGTCTCGTCTGGCGGTATGGCAGGCGATGATTGAGTCACAAAAAGAGATGGGGATTCAGGTATCGAAAGAATTCCAGACGGCTCTGGGAGAGGCTCAGGAGGCGACGGATCTCTATGAAGCCAGTATCAAAAAGACGGATACCGCCAAGAGTGTTTATGACGCTGCGACCAAAAAACTGACGCAGGCGCAAAATAAATTGCAATCGCTGGACCCGGCTGACCCCGGCTATGCACAAGCTGAAGCCGCGGTAGAACAGGCCGGAAAAGAAGCGACAGAGGCGAAAGAGGCCTTAGATAAGGCCACGGATGCGACGGTTAAAGCAGGCACAGACGCCAAAGCGAAAGCCGAGAAAGCGGATAACATTCTGACCAAATTCCAGGGAACGGCTAATGCCGCCTCTCAGAATCAGGTTTCCCAGGGTGAGCAGGATAATCTGTCAAATGTCGCCCGCCTCACTATGCTCATGGCCATGTTTATTGAGATTGTGGGCAAAAATACGGAAGAAAGCCTGCAAAACGATCTTGCGCTTTTCAACGCCTTGCAGGAAGGGCGTCAGGCGGAGATGGAAAAGAAATCGGCTGAATTCCAGGAAGAGACGCGCAAAGCCGAGGAAACGAACCGCATTATGGGATGTATCGGGAAAGTCCTCGGCGCGCTGCTAACCATTGTCAGCGTTGTGGCAGCTGTTTTTACCGGTGGGGCGAGTCTGGCGCTGGCTGCGGTGGGACTTGCGGTAATGGTTGCCGATGAAATTGTGAAGGCGGCGACGGGGGTGTCGTTTATTCAGCAGGCGCTAAACCCGATTATGGAGCATGTGCTGAAGCCATTAATGGAGCTGATTGGCAAGGCGATTACCAAAGCGCTGGAAGGATTAGGCGTCGATAAGAAAACGGCAGAGATGGCAGGCAGCATTGTTGGTGCGATTGTTGCCGCTATTGCGATGGTAGCGGTCATTGTGGTGGTCGCAGTTGTCGGGAAAGGCGCGGCGGCGAAACTGGGTAACGCGCTGAGCAAAATGATGGGCGAAACGATTAAGAAGTTGGTGCCTAACGTGCTGAAACAGTTAGCACAAAACGGCAGCAAACTCTTTACCCAGGGGATGCAACGTATTACTAGCGGCCTGGGTAATGTGGGTAGCAAGATGGGCCTGCAAACGAATGCCTTAAGTAAAGAGCTGGTAGGTAATACCCTAAATAAAGTGGCGTTGGGCATGGAAGTCACGAATACCGCAGCCCAGTCAGCCGGTGGTGTTGCCGAGGGGGTATTTATTAAAAATGCCAGTGAGGCGCTTGCTGATTTTATGCTCGCCCGTTTTGCCATGGATCAAATTCAGCAGTGGCTTAAACAATCCGTAGAAATATTTGGTGAAAACCAGAAGGTAACGGCGGAACTGCAAAAAGCCATGTCTTCTGCGGTACAGCAAAATGCGGATGCTTCGCGTTTTATTCTGCGCCAGAGTCGCGCATAAAAACTGCCAAAATAAAGGGAGAAAAATATGTTAATTAGTAATGTGGGAATAAATCCCGCCGCTTATTTAAATAATCATTCTGTTGAGAATAGTTCACAGACAGCTTCGCAATCCGTTAGCGCTAAAGATATTCTGAATAGTATTGGTATTAGCAGCAGTAAAGTCAGTGACCTGGGGTTGAGTCCTACACTGAGCGCGCCTGCGCCAGGGGTATTAACGCAAACCCCCGGAACGATCACGTCCTTTTTAAAAGCCAGTATTCAAAATACCGACATGAATCAGGATTTGAATGCTCTGGCAAATAATGTCACGACTAAAGCGAATGAGGTTGTGCAAACCCAGTTACGCGAGCAGCAGGCAGAAGTCGGAAAGTTTTTTGATATTAGCGGAATGTCTTCCAGTGCCGTTGCGCTGTTGGCTGCCGCGAATACGTTAATGCTGACGTTGAACCAGGCTGATAGCAAACTGTCTGGTAAGTTGTCATTAGTCAGTTTTGATGCAGCTAAAACGACAGCAAGCTCCATGATGCGCGAAGGGATGAATGCGTTGTCCGGTAGTATTTCCCAGAGCGCGCTTCAGTTGGGGATCACTGGCGTGGGCGCCAAACTGGAATATAAGGGGCTGCAGAATGAAAGAGGCGCGCTTAAACATAATGCCGCGAAGATCGATAAACTGACCACTGAAAGCCACAGTATTAAAAACGTGCTGAACGGGCAGAATAGCGTCAAACTCGGTGCTGAAGGCGTAGATTCTCTGAAATCGTTAAATATGAAGAAAACCGGTACCGATGCGACGAAAAATCTTAATGATGCGACGCTTAAATCTAATGCCGGAACCAGCGCCACGGAAAGTCTGGGTATTAAAGACAGTAATAAACAAATCTCCCCTGAACATCAGGCTATTCTGTCGAAACGTCTTGAGTCTGTCGAATCCGATATTCGTCTTGAGCAGAATACCATGGATATGACCCGAATCGATGCGCGCAAGATGCAGATGACGGGCGATCTGATTATGAAGAACTCGGTCACGGTCGGTGGTATTGCAGGGGCGTCCGGGCAGTACGCCGCTACTCAGGAACGTTCCGAGCAGCAAATTAGCCAGGTGAATAACCGTGTTGCCAGCACCGCATCGGACGAAGCCCGTGAAAGTTCACGTAAATCGACCAGCCTGATTCAGGAAATGCTGAAAACAATGGAGAGCATTAACCAGTCGAAAGCATCCGCACTCGCTGCTATCGCAGGCAATATTCGCGCTTAATCTGAAAGGTCATCTATACGCCATCATGGGTGTGATTTAATCGCGCTCCTGATGGCGAACTGGGGATATTATGCTTAATATTCAAAATTATTCCGCTTCTCCTCATCCGGGGATCGTTGCCGAATGGCCGCAGACTCCCTCGGCGAGCGAGCACGTCGAGACTGCCGTGGTACCGTCTACCACAGAACATCGCGGTACAGATATCATTTCATTATCGCAGGCGGCTACTAAAATCCAGCAGGCACAGCAGACGCTGCAGTCAACGCCACCGATCTCTGAAGAGAATAATGACGAGCGCACGCTGGCGCGCCAGCAGTTGACCAGCAGCCTGAATGCGCTGGCGAAGTCCGGCGTGTCATTATCCGCAGAACAAAATGAGAACCTGCGGAGCGCGTTTTCTGCGCCGACGTCGGCCTTATTTAGCGCTTCGCCTATGGCGCAGCCGAGAACAACCATTTCTGATGCTGAGATTTGGGATATGGTTTCCCAAAATATATCGGCGATAGGTGACAGCTATCTGGGCGTTTATGAAAACGTTGTCGCAGTCTATACCGATTTTTATCAGGCCTTCAGTGATATTCTTTCCAAAATGGGAGGCTGGTTATTACCAGGTAAGGACGGTAATACCGTTAAGCTAGATGTTACCTCACTCAAAAATGATTTAAACAGTTTAGTCAATAAATATAATCAAATAAACAGTAATACCGTTTTATTTCCAGCGCAGTCAGGCAGCGGCGTTAAAGTAGCCACTGAAGCGGAAGCGAGACAGTGGCTCAGTGAATTGAATTTACCGAATAGCTGCCTGAAATCTTATGGATCCGGTTATGTCGTCACCGTTGATCTGACGCCATTACAAAAAATGGTTCAGGATATTGATGGTTTAGGCGCGCCGGGAAAAGACTCAAAACTCGAAATGGATAACGCCAAATATCAAGCCTGGCAGTCGGGTTTTAAAGCGCAGGAAGAAAATATGAAAACCACATTACAGACGTTGACGCAAAAATATAGCAATGCCAATTCATTGTACGACAACCTGGTAAAAGTGCTGAGCAGTACGATAAGTAGCAGCCTGGAAACCGCCAAAAGCTTCCTGCAAGGATAACAGAAGAGGATATTAATAATGGTTACAAGTGTAAGGACTCAGCCCCCCGTCATAATGCCAGGTATGCAGACCGAGATCAAAACGCAGGCCACGAATCTTGCGGCGAATCTTTCCGCAGTCAGAGAAAGTGCCACAGCGACGCTGTCAGGGGAAATTAAAGGCCCGCAACTGGAAGATTTTCCCGCGCTGATCAAACAGGCGAGTCTGGATGCATTGTTTAAATGCGGGAAAGACGCTGAGGCGTTAAAAGAAGTTTTTACCAATTCAAATAATGTCGCCGGTAAGAAAGCGATAATGGAGTTTGCCGGGCTCTTTCGTTCAGCGCTCAACGCCACCAGTGATTCTCCTGAGGCGAAGACGCTACTGATGAAGGTGGGGGCAGAGTATACCGCGCAAATCATAAAAGATGGCCTGAAAGAAAAGTCAGCTTTTGGGCCATGGCTGCCAGAAACAAAGAAAGCGGAAGCGAAGCTGGAAAACCTGGAAAAGCAGCTGTTAGATATTATCAAAAATAACACTGGCGGTGAATTAAGTAAATTATCGACGAATTTTGTTATGCAGGAGGTGATGCCCTATATTGCCAGCTGCATTGAACATAACTTTGGCTGTACGTTAGATCCGTTAACCCGCAGCAATCTTACGCACCTTGTTGACAAAGCGGCGGCGAAGGCGGTTGAGGCGCTTGATATGTGCCACCAAAAATTAACGCAAGAGCAGGGTACCAGCGTAGGACGGGAAGCCCGGCACCTTGAAATGCAAACGTTGATACCCCTGCTGCTACGTAATGTTTTTGCACAAATTCCTGCAGATAAACTGCCTGACCCTAAAATTCCGGAGCCTGCGGCTGGACCAGTACCTGATGGTGGGAAAAAAGCAGAACCTACGGGTATTAATATCAATATTAATATTGATAGCAGTAACCATAGCGTGGATAACAGTAAGCATATTAACAATAGCCGAAGCCATGTCGATAATAGCCAGCGCCATATCGATAATAGCAACCATGATAATAGCCGGAAGACGATTGATAATAGCCGAACATTTATTGATAACAGCCAACGCCATGGCGAGTCACACCATTCGACTAACAGCAGCAACGTAGGTCATAGTCATTCGCGTGTGGATTCGACTACGCATCAAACGGAGACGGCACACAGCGCCAGCACAGGGGCAATTGACCATGGCATCGCGGGTAAAATTGACGTCACGGCTCATGCGACGGCAGAGGCTGTGACCAACGCTTCATCCGAAAGTAAAGATGGAAAGGTGGTCACGTCAGAAAAGGGCACTACGGGTGAAACAACCTCTTTTGATGAAGTCGATGGCGTAACCAGCAAGAGCATTATCGGCAAGCCGGTACAGGCCACGGTGCACGGCGTTGATGATAATAAACAGCAAAGCCAGACGGCAGAGATTGTGAATGTGAAGCCGCTTGCCAGTCAACTGGCTGGCGTCGAGAATGTTAAAACCGATACCTTACAATCAGACACGACGGTAATTACAGGTAATAAAGCCGGTACGACCGATAATGATAATAGTCAGACAGATAAGACTGGCCCATTTTCTGGTTTGAAGTTTAAGCAAAATAGTTTCCTCTCAACAGTACCGAGCGTTACGAATATGCATTCAATGCATTTCGACGCCCGTGAGACGTTTTTGGGTGTGATACGTAAAGCCCTGGAGCCAGATACCTCCACACCGTTCCCTGTACGCAGAGCGTTTGACGGCTTGCGTGCGGAAATATTACCCAATGACACGATAAAGAGTGCAGCGTTGAAAGCGCAATGTAGCGATATTGACAAGCACCCAGAATTGAAAGCGAAAATGGAGACTCTCAAAGAGGTCATTACTCATCATCCACAAAAAGAAAAACTGGCTGAGATTGCACTGCAGTTTGCCAGAGAGGCGGGGCTGACCAGGCTAAAAGGGGAAACTGACTATGTGTTAAGTAATGTGCTGGACGGCCTTATCGGAGACGGTAGCTGGCGAGCTGGCCCGGCTTACGAGTCATACCTGAATAAACCTGGCGTGGATCGGGTTATTACTACCGTTGATGGCTTGCACATGCAGCGTTAATTAACCGGGAAAGATGCGATGAATATGGATATTGAAGCAAGAGTCAAAAAAGTGATCACCTCCTGTATTGCCGTTGATGTTGATAGTATCAATGGTCAGACCCATCTGGTTGAGGATCTTTACGCTGACTCATTGGATTTAATTGATATTGTATTTGGTCTTAGTGAGGAGTTTGACATTAGTTGCAATGAAAACGATCTTCCTGATATGACGACCTTTGCGGATATATGCCGTGTTGTTAAAAAAAGTCTTGAGTCCAGGGTGTAGTATTTTTCTCTCGCTTGACAACAATTGAATAAGATTAATTGTTATGAAAATCATCACACATGTAGTACCCGGTTCAGGTATGGCTGCAATATATGATGATATTGCTGACAGTTCGCGTTTTGTTATTAAAGGCAAGTTACGTCATGTTGAAAATGATCCGAAGGAGTTGCTGATATGTGTTCCGATGCGTAGTGAATGGCTATTCTACTGGATTAAAGGAGAGAAATATTGCGCCCGGCGATGGGCGCGAAAAAATATCAAGACATTGTGTAACCAGATTAAATTTGAAGAAGCAATCTTATAAAAGATATAATTTAAGAGGAAAGTAAATTGCAAGCACACTAGGATATTATCGCTAATATTGGTGAGAAATTGGGTTTACCGCTCACTTTTGACGACAACAATCAGTGCTTATTACTACTCGATAGCGATATTTTTACGTCTATTGAAGCTAAAGATGATATCTGGTTATTGAACGGTATGATTATACCGTTATCGCCTGTTTGTGGCGATTCTATCTGGCGGCAGATTATGGTGATTAATGGTGAACTGGCTGCGAATAATGAAGGTACGTTAGCGTATATTGATGCTGCAGAGACGTTGTTGTTTATACATGCAATTACCGATCTGACAAATACTTACCATATTATATCGCAGCTTGAGTCATTTGTGAATCAGCAGGAAGCGCTCAAAAACATACTGCAGGAATATGCTAAAGTATGAGGAGAGAAAATTGAATAATTTAACGTTGTCTTCGTTTTCAAAAGTTGGTGTGTCGAATGATGCCCGACTTTATATTGCTAAGGAAAATACTGACAAGGCATATGTTGCGCCTGAAAAACTTTCGTCAAAAGTATTAACCTGGCTTGGAAAAATGCCGTTATTTAAAAACACTGAAGTGGTGCAAAAACATACGGAAAATATCAGAGTACAGGACCAAAAGATTTTACAGACATTTCTCCAGGCACTAACGGAAAAATATGGGGAAACAGCGGTTAATGACGCACTGTTAATGTCCCGTATAAATATGAACAAACCCCTTACCCAACGTTTAGCAGTGCAGATCACGGAGTGTGTAAAAGCTGCTGACGAAGGGTTTATAAACCTTATTAAGAGCAAGGATAATGTTGGTGTCAGGAATGCCGCTTTAGTCATAAAAGGCGGCGATACAAAAGTGGCAGAAAAAAATAACGATGTTGGAGCAGAAAGTAAGCAACCTTTACTCGATATCGCGCTAAAGGGACTTAAAAGAACATTACCGCAACTGGAACAAATGGATGGAAATAGCTTGCGAGAAAACTTCCAGGAGATGGCTTCAGGTAACGGCCCGCTGCGTTCATTAATGACGAATTTACAGAATTTAAATAAAATTCCAGAGGCTAAACAACTTAATGATTATGTTACAACGTTAACAAATATTCAGGTCGGTGTAGCCCGGTTCTCACAATGGGGAACCTGTGGAGGAGAGGTTGAGAGGTGGGTTGATAAAGCCTCTACTCATGAATTAACCCAGGCTGTAAAAAAAATTCACGTTATTGCTAAAGAACTGAAAAATGTTACAGCTGAACTTGAGAAAATAGAAGCCGGCGCGCCAATGCCACAGACGATGAGCGGACCGACACTGGGCCTGGCACGGTTTGCGGTCAGCAGCATTCCAATTAATCAGCAAACCCAGGTGAAACTGAGCGATGGAATGCCTGTGCCAGTGAATACGTTAACTTTTGACGGTAAGCCTGTGGCATTAGCCGGTTCGTACCCAAAAAATACGCCGGACGCGCTGGAAGCGCATATGAAAATGCTTCTTGAAAAAGAATGCTCGTGCCTGGTGGTGTTAACGTCGGAAGATCAGATGCAGGCAAAACAATTACCACCCTATTTCAGAGGGAGCTACACCTTTGGCGAGGTGCATACCAACAGCCAAAAAGTGAGCTCAGCCAGTCAGGGAGAAGCGATAGACCAATACAATATGCAACTGTCCTGCGGGGAAAAGCGGTATACAATCCCGGTATTGCATGTGAAAAATTGGCCAGATCACCAGCCGTTACCGTCTACGGATCAGTTAGAATACCTGGCGGATAGGGTGAAAAATAGTAACCAAAATGGTGCGCCGGGGCGTAGTTCATCAGATAAGCATTTACCGATGATTCATTGTTTGGGCGGAGTGGGGAGAACCGGAACGATGGCGGCGGCCCTTGTACTTAAGGATAATCCTCATAGTAATCTGGAGCAGGTACGTGCAGATTTCCGGGATTCACGGAACAATAGAATGCTGGAAGACGCCTCACAGTTTGTACAACTAAAAGCAATGCAAGCCCAGTTGCTTATGACGACGGCACGCTGATAAAAACATAGCTTACTTTTAGAACTATCTGAAAGTAAGCTATTTCTGTATAATTATTTGTTTGACGCGATAGAAAGTCTTTTGTTTTTCTCTTCTGCTGACATTCCTTTTAATTTTCTGTAATTCTCCCAAATTTTTTTAGCATAACGTTTCCTTATATCCGATCGTTTCGGCGACGTCCCGGCATTATAAGCGCCAACGGCCTCCCAGCTATAACCGTAGATTTTCATCATATCTGATAAAATGGAGGCGCCCACAATGACAGAAATGCAGGGGGCCTGTAACAACTGTTTTTCACTAATCCCCATTTTTTTCAGCCTTTTCATATGGAAGCTGTTAATTTGCATCAGGCCAAGATCGGTTGAACCATCTCGGTTATGACCAATGGCACCAGGTTTCATCGCCGATTCCTGCTGGGCGATAGCGTAAAGTAGTTCGGATTCAATATTGAACATTTTTTCAGCCTGAAGCCAGCAATCAGCCCATGCCGTATTTATGCTAAGCAACCAGATTACGATGATAAAAAAATAATGCATATCTCCTCTCTCAGATTTTACCGTAATTTAATCAAGCGGGGATCCTGTTTCCATCTTTTGAACCAAATATTGTCTTCGTTTTTAAATTTATTCCACATTTTCTCGGCAATAGCTTCGCCGTGGGCAACCAGCACTAACGGTAATAATCCCGGATTATTATCTATACGCTGTTCACTTTCCAGAAATTCTCTTATCGTCGGTAAGGCACGCTCACTATTCTGACAATATTCAGCGTAAAGAAGATTAACAGCAATAAGTCCTGTTATTTCCTGCGTGGATATTTCTTTAGTTAATTTTCGTGCCAGTTCATGTTTACCTTTAAGCGAAAGAAACATAACCTGCATACTTAATAATATTGGATTATCCTGCAGGTGTTGTGAGCGTAATTCATCGCCTAAACGTATAGCATCATCAATACCGGTATGATAATAGGTAATCCACAGCTTAGTGATCCCTGCGGCTGCGCGCGTTGGGTCCAATTTTAAACACTCGTTAATCGTTTGTAAGGCCTCCTCCAACTGACCAGCCATGAAAAGATTCCAGCCATAATAATATTTAATATCTGCAGAAATGGGCGAAAGTAAGTTAGCTTGTTTGAATAGCAAACTCCCGACGATGTATTCTGAGTGAATCGTATTAATTAGCCCCAGTAATCCTAAAGCTTGTGGATTATTGTGGTCCAGCTCTGTCGCCTTAATCGCATGTTCTTTAGCTTTGATCATAGCGTTTTGTTTATCAAAAATCCCCATTTGCGCCATGCTGAGGTAGCATTCTGCCAGCGCACAGTAAGGCGCAATGCTGTTTGGCGACATGTTAACGCATTGAGTCAGCAATTTAAGCGCTTGCTGTAAGCTATAGGGGGTGTATTGATTTAACTCATGCTTACCGCGTAAGTAAACCATAGTACTGTCAATCGAATTTAGCTCGCTAATCTGCTTTGTGTCCCAGCGAAGTCCGGGAATACATCTGAGCAAAAGATTCGCAATTTTGTTTTGCAAGAGAGAAGCGGGTTGGTGTTCTATCAACTTAATGCTTTCCTGGTGCAGCAGGTGATAACCTTTAACCCGAACTATCTCAATCTGTACAATATTATCATTACCATCGGGTATCATCTGCCCGGAGATATAATAATCGGGGCGTAATTGATCCATGAGCTCAAGAATATCCTTAACACTGCGGCAGTTCTTCGTAATGGTCACCGGCAGCACGCTCAGGCCAAAGGGCGCATACTGCGATAATCCCTTCACGATAGAGTAATGCAGACTCTCGGATTGAACCTGATCCTGCATCTGAAAAGGAAGTATCGCCAATGTATGAGTCGTAGGTTGCGGCGCTGGCGGAGACACCACTACGACCGGACGATTAAACCGATAGCCCTGTCCGTACAGTGTTTCAATGTAACGATGCTCTTTATCTTCCGACAGAATACGTCGTAAGGCATAAATACAGCGGGTAAGAGATTCTTCGTTAACTTCCGCGTCGCCCCATACCTGGTCCAGTAAGGTGTTTTTACTCACAATCTCGCCGGCGGCTTCGAGCAGGATGACCAGAACGGCATATTCTTTTGGCGGAATATTGACTTTCTTTTCTGAGCGTAGCAGGGAGCCGTCCATGTTGAGTATGAAATCATCAAAGACGAATTTTTTATTCGATACAGGAACAGGATTAAAATGTGGCATGATAATAGTGTATTCTCTTACAGGGTGAAAAGTTATAATAACTAATACAAGTCGTTAGGATAGAATCTACTGTTTCAGTAATTCTGCTGTTAGTACTAACGGTCAGGTTGAGCTTTTATTATGAGCTTAATGTCATATTCTACGGGCTCGGGTTTATATGTTTTTAACATTTGATTATTTAGCTTATGCCTGTGCTTTAAATAACTGACATGTTGGTAATAATATTGTTATAACTAACTGTGATTATCGAATGGACGCTGCCGTATATCCTGGTGCAGAGAGAGTCAGCGCCGGGCATCTAAATATTTACATATTTAACTTGGCCTCATTGCAATAGAGATTAGTTTTGTAGCTATCTTACTGCATTTTTTTGGGGTGTAAATGCTGCTTATTATATCTTCATGGTTAATGGTCTGATAATTACACCATCAGAACCATTTTTCTCGAAGATTTCCACTAAATGACCATTCGTTGAAAGTTTAAGAGTGTAATTTGTCTTAGGTTCCAAAATATAAATGAAAGACTGTTTTTAATGGTGCGCTTATTTTTATATTTTTTTGCAAAATAATGATATCGTCTTTTCTTTACTCCCTTCAGTTATAGCGTCAAAAAGGCAGGAGGGTTATGAGCAGTATCATCCTCAGGCTGGCTCCAGGCATTATATCGATATCTGGAGGAAGAGAGGAGGTATGCCTGGCAGAAAGCTAACAAGCGTGACTGTTTCGGTATAAACCGTCCAGGAAAATAGTTCTCAGAGGGAACGGATGATGTATAAATATGAATAAAATGCCGGCCTTAATCCACAGGGTTAAAGCCGGAAGGAGATAGTGTCATCTGGACGAATTCTTACGCTGTGAATAAGGCAATATCGTTTTACCAGTCATCATAGCGATGACAAGTTCACAAAAATCGTGTTATATAATCAGCCTTACTTTAAATTACCAGAGATATCAGTATAAGCTGTCTTCCGGACAGAACAATGATATTGAATAGCCTCCCATCCTGATAGAGCGTGTTAATGCGCAGTCTGAATTTTAAATTATTACAATTTTAATAAAAATCTTTACTTAAGTGACAGATACAAAAAATGTTAATGGTTCGCCATTTTTATGAATGTCGATGGCGTAGTTTTAAAATATTTTTTGAAACATTGAATGAAGTAGGACGTGCTGTCATAACCACATTTTAATGCTACAGCATTAACATTATGGTTGCCTATGCGTAAAAGTTTTGCTGCCTGATTCATTCTTGCCGATAAGTAGATGTCGCTAAAGCTGGTACCTTCTTCTGCAAGTTTCCGTTTGAGCGTTGACGTACTCATAAATATATGATCGGCAACATCCGTAAGCTTCCACTGTCTACTGGGTGACGAAGATATAATGTTGTAAACGCGCTCCTTTAACGTTATCTGAGCCGAGCTAAGGATGATCTCATAACTCTCCGGGAGTCGGAGAAAAGCAGTAAGCAGGAACAGCAGAAAATAAGGAATTAACTCTTCATTTTCAATACAACTTTTGTTGTTACAGTTACTGCAACCTTTGCTTGTATCCTTCGTACAGGAGAACGCCGTTTTCAGATGTTCAAATACCTCTCTTCTGGCAGGAAAGTCAGGCGTATAGAAGATTTTCTGCGCTTTCTCTGTGGGTACCGCCATTTTGGTTTGCTGCTCGTTTGGGATAAGTGCATAGAGAGCGCCAAGTCGTTGCGTCGGTATCTCGAGTATATCGAAATCCATGTGGCCATTGACCTCTTCAAGCGTCACGTTAACTACCTGCTCTTTTTTGAGCACCAACATCCCAGGTTCGTCACAGTAAATCGTATCGTGATTATTGCTAATCGTCAGTTTACCGCTCCGAAAGCAAACTAAAGTGAAACTGCTTACATAAAGATTTTTGATGGTAACCTGCTGAGTCTGACTTTTAATTTGCTGCTGGGTATTTGTCAAAAGTGATTTTAATTTCTGTAAGTTATCTGCGGCAGGACGCTGATGACTATTACTTACAAAGGTTACATTTTCCATATTATCCCTTTGTTGATGTTATTTTAATGTTCCTTACTGGTATCCTACTGAAAAAATCTGAGTTGTAAATGCTCTTTATTAGCGTGTGTTGGCAATGGTCTGATTGTTACACCAAAAGAACCCAAATTTGGGTAATTTATCTACAGTAGTTTAAGCCCCAATGGGGATGATGGTTCTTTTAATATGTGTTGAGACGCATTATACAGAATAAATTGATTTTATTTCTCACTTTTCATTCTATTTTCATCAGGAATCCCTGTGTCCTGTGCGGTAATCTGCTGCTATCGAGAACGACAGACATCGCTAACAGTATATATGGAAACATCAAAAGAGAAGACGATAACAAGCCCTGGGCCATACATAGTTCGATTACTTAACAGCTCACTGAACGGCTGTGAGTTTCCATTGCTGACAGGCCGAACACTCTTTGTGGTAGGTCAGAGTGATGCGCTCACTGCTTCAGGCCAACTCCCTGATATACCTGCCGATAGCTTTTTTATCCCGCTGGACCATGGCGGAGTAAATTTTGAAATCCAGGTGGATACGGATACGACCGAAATTATACTCCATGAGCTGAAAGAAGGAAATTCTGAATCTCGTTCGGTGCAATTAAATACGCCAATACAGGTCGGTGAATTGCTTATCCTGATTCGCCCGGAAAGCGAGCCGTGGGTGCCCGAGCAGCCTGAGAAGTTAGAAACGTCTGCAAAAAAGAACGAGCCGCGTTTTAAAAACGGAATTGTAGCAGCACTGGCCGGGTTTTTTATATTGGGAATTGGGACTGTGGGGACGTTATGGATACTTAACTCACCGCAGCGGCAGGCCGCAGAGCTCGATTCGTTATTGGGGCAGGAGAAGGAGCGTTTTCAGGTGTTGCCAGGCCGGGACAAAATGCTCTATGTCGCTGCGCAAAATGAAAGAGATACGCTGTGGGCTCGTCAGGTTTTAGCGAGGGGCGATTATGATAAAAATGCGCGAGTGATTAACGAAAACGAAGAAAATAAGCGTATCTCTATCTGGCTGGATACCTATTATCCGCAGCTGGCTTATTATCGGATTCATTTCGATGAGCCGCGTAAACCCGTTTTCTGGCTAAGCCGCCAGCGAAACACGATGAGCAAGAAAGAGCTCGAGGTGTTAAGTCAAAAGCTGAGAGCGCTAATGCCTTACGCGGATTCGGTTAACATCACGTTGATGGACGATGTTACCGCAGCAGGCCAGGCGGAAGCGGGGCTAAAACAGCAGGCGTTACCTTATTCCCGCAGGAATCATAAGGGGGGCGTAACGTTTGTTATTCAGGGGGCGCTCGATGATGTAGAAATACTCAGAGCCCGTCAATTTGTCGATAGCTATTACCGCACATGGGGAGGACGCTATGTGCAGTTTGCGATCGAATTAAAAGATGACTGGCTCAAGGGGCGCTCATTTCAGTACGGGGCGGAAGGTTATATCAAAATGAGCCCAGGCCATTGGTATTTCCCAAGCCCACTTTAATTTAACGTAAATAAGGAAGTCATTATGGCAACACCTTGGTCAGGCTATCTGGATGACGTCTCAGCAAAATTTGATACGGGCGTTGATAATCTACAAACGCAGGTAACAGAGGCGCTGGATAAATTAGCAGCAAAACCCTCCGATCCGGCGCTACTGGCGGCGTATCAGAGTAAGCTCTCGGAATATAACTTGTACCGTAACGCGCAATCGAACACGGTAAAAGTCTTTAAGGATATTGATGCTGCCATTATTCAGAACTTCCGTTAATCAGTTATAAGGTGGATTATGTCGATTGCAACTATTGTCCCTGAGAATGCCGTTATAGGGCAGGCGGTCAATATCAGGTCTATGGAAACGGACATTGTCTCGCTGGATGACCGGCTACTCCAGGCTTTTTCTGGTTCGGCGATTGCCACGGCTGTGGATAAACAGACGATTACCAACAGGATTGAGGACCCTAATCTGGTGACGGATCCTAAAGAGCTGGCTATTTCGCAAGAGATGATTTCAGATTATAACCTGTATGTTTCTATGGTCAGTACCCTTACTCGTAAAGGAGTCGGGGCTGTTGAAACGCTATTACGCTCATGATTCGTCGATATCTATATACTTTTCTGCTGGTAATGACCCTTGCCGGCTGTAAGGATAAGGATCTTTTAAAAGGACTGGACCAGGAACAGGCTAATGAGGTCATTGCCGTTCTGCAAATGCACAATATAGAGGCGAATAAAATTGATAGCGGAAAATTGGGCTATAGCATTACCGTTGCTGAGCCTGATTTTACCGCTGCGGTGTACTGGATTAAAACTTATCAGCTTCCTCCCCGGCCACGGGTGGAAATAGCGCAGATGTTCCCGGCGGATTCGCTGGTATCGTCTCCGCGAGCTGAAAAGGCTAGGTTATATTCGGCTATTGAACAGCGACTGGAACAGTCATTACAGACGATGGAGGGCGTGCTCTCCGCCAGGGTCCATATTAGTTATGATATTGATGCTGGTGAAAATGGCCGCCCGCCAAAACCTGTTCATCTGTCGGCATTAGCCGTATATGAACGAGGTTCGCCGCTTGCGCATCAGATCAGCGATATCAAGCGTTTCTTAAAGAATAGTTTTGCCGATGTGGATTATGACAACATTTCTGTTGTGTTGTCAGAACGTTCTGATGCCCAATTACAGGCTCCCGGCACACCAGTAAAACGTAATTCTTTTGCAACCAGTTGGATTGTGTTGATTATTTTGTTATCCGTGATGTCAGCAGGCTTTGGCGTCTGGTATTACAAAAACCATTATGCCCGCAATAAGAAAGGCATAACGGCTGATGATAAGGCGAAATCGTCAAATGAATAGGCAGCCATTACCCATTATCTGGCAAAGAATCATTTTTGATCCGTTATCGTATATCCATCCTCAGCGGTTGCAGATAGCGCCGGAAATGATTGTCAGACCCGCCGCCAGGGCGGCGGCAAATGAGTTAATACTGGCGGCATGGCGGCTTAAGAACGGAGAAAAGGAGTGTATTCAAAACTCACTGACGCAGCTGTGGCTGCGTCAGTGGCGCCGACTGCCGCAAGTAGCGTATTTACTCGGTTGCCATAAACTGAGAGCCGATCTGGCAAGGCAGGGAGCCTTGCTTGGCCTGCCGGATTGGGCGCAAGCATTTTTGGCAATGCATCAGGGAACAAGTTTATCTGTCTGCAATAAGGCGCCGAATCACCGGTTTTTACTTAGCGTCGGGTATGCACAGTTAAATGCCCTAAATGAATTTTTACCTGAATCTTTAGCACAGCGTTTTCCTTTGCTTTTTCCTCCATTTATTGAGGAGGCATTGAAGCAGGATGCTGTAGAAATGTCAATTTTGCTACTGGCCTTACAATATGCTCAAAAATATCCCAATACCGTCCCCGCTTTCGCCTGTTGAGGGGATACTGATAAAGCGTAAAACGCTGGAACGTTATTTCTCTATTGAAAGATTAGAACAGCAGGCGCATCAACGGGCTAAGCGTATTTTGCGAGAGGCGGAAGAAGAGGCAAAGACCTTGCGGATGTACGCCTATCAGGAAGGTTACGAGCAGGGAATGATAGACGCGTTACAGCAGGTCGCCGCTTATCTTACTGATAATCAGACAATGGCCTGGAAGTGGATGGAAAAAATACAGATTTATGCCCGCGAGTTATTTTCAGCTGCGGTCGACCATCCCGAAACGCTTTTAACCGTCCTGGATGAGTGGCTAAGGGATTTCGATAAGCCTGAGGGGCAACTTTTTTTAACACTGCCAGTTAATGCGAAAAAAGATCACCAAAAACTGATGGTGTTGCTTATGGAGAACTGGCCAGGCACTTTTAATCTTAAATATCATCAGGAACAGCGCTTTATCATGAGTTGCGGCGATCAGATCGCAGAATTTTCACCTGAACAATTTGTTGAAACGGCAGTAGGCGTCATTAAGCATCATCTTGATAAACTTCCACAAGACTGCCGGACAATTTCTGATAACGCCATTAACGCACTTATTGATGAATGGAAGACAAAAACGCAAGCGGAGGTTATAAGGTGATACCGGGTACGATTCCGACTTCTTATTTGGTCCCGACAGCAGATACTGAAGCGACGGGTGTGGTTTCGTTGAGTGCCAGGGCCGCTATGCTGAATAATGTGGATAGCGCGCCTTTAAGCAATGGCGGCGACGTTGATCTTTATGATGCATTCTACCAACGACTTTTGGCGCTTCCTGAGTCAGCCTCTTCTGAAACGCTTAAAGATAGCATTTATCAAGAGATGAATGCCTTCAAAGATCCTAACAGTGGTGATTCGGCTTTTGTTTCTTTTGAGCAGCAAACGGCTATGCTACAAAACATGTTAGCAAAAGTTGAACCGGGCACCCATTTATATGAGGCTTTAAACGGGGTATTAGTTGGTACAATGAACGCACAGTCACAAATGACCTCCTGGATGCAGGAGATTATTTTATCGGGCGGGGAAAACAAAGAGGCAATTGACTGGTGAACCCCCATTGCTGGCGATTTGTGATAAGGTATGGTGTATATATCAGCAAATAATGCAGAAAATGCACCATGCCAGTGTGTCTATCTTATTGATGTATATGGATTATTAAGATGTCTGCCAGCCGTTTTATTCTGAAATGATTATATTAATATTGTAAGCTTTTATTACAAAATTGTGCATAAAGTTTGTAAGGGTATCTTTTTGTGACGAAATGAACGCGCGTTGGAATGTAATTATTGGCTATAATAATAAAAAAATCGGATTTAAATCATCTCTGTGAGTTTTAATTATTTGTTTATAAGAATATAACGATTTTGAGTTCCTTATAGCACACAGGATAAAATATGGTATTGCCTTCAATGAATAAATCAGTTGAGGCCATTAGCAATAATCACCTTCAACAGCCGAACAAATTTCCATTAATAAATGGATTAGCTGACGTAAGAGACTATTATGTCGCAAACTGCTTATTGTTTAAACTTAATAAAGGCAGTTTGCGAATTGAAAACGAATTTGGGGAGTTCATCGAACAATCTGCGCCGTGTTTATTTTTATTGGAAAAAGATCAAACAATCACGCTTAGTATGAGCGAAATAGAAGGGCATATTGATTTTTCTTCACTGGAAGTTTCCTATGACTTAATGCAAAAATTCTACAAAGTTTTTTACAGTACAAGAAACTATAATGATCGAGAGCTATCATTAAAAACGAAACCAAAGTATTTTTTTCATGCGGACTTGTTGCCAGGGATGAGTGATACTTTTGACTCTATTTTGCATGGTGTGGCATGTCCACGGGTTTGTAGTAATGTGAGTATTGATGATCATGATTATTCATATTTCTCATTGATGTATCTTATATCGGCATTTGTACGTAAGCCCGGTGGGTTTGATTTCCTTGAGCGAGCAATAAAAATTACGACAAAAGAGAAAGTTTATAACATTATTATCAGCGATCTCACCCGCAAATGGTCACAGGCTGAGGTGGCAGGAAAGCTGTTTATGAGCGTATCAAGTCTGAAGCGAAAACTGGCCGCTGAAGAGGTGAGCTTTAGCAAAATATACCTTGATGCTCGTATGAATCAGGCTATAAAATTATTACGTATGGGGGCTGGAAATATTTCACAAGTCGCGACGATGTGTGGCTATGATACGCCTTCTTATTTTATCGCTATTTTTAAACGGCATTTTAAGATTACACCGCTTAGCTTTATGCGTACAATGAACCATTGATTTGTGAAATTATTTTAAACGTTACTATCTGTTTGCGTTACAGATACCAAATATTTTTTTAATCGTAGTGTATATTTCAGTATCGCTACACCAGTGATATGTAGTTAATGAAAGGGAATCGAAAGCGTTCATTGTCAGACATACATGGCCACCAGGCGCCGGGCAATCGTTGTACTCTAAGAGATTACAGTAAAGTAAAACAGCAAATTTAATCATTATCAGATTTGTAAAAGGAATTCATTTCGGTAACGACATTGCGCATGTAATAACGTATCTGGTCTTATTACCTTTGTAGTAAGAAGGCGTTATCTACTTGCGCAGTAGTCGCCCAGGAAGAAAAATCATTACCGAAGCTGTGGTCAGTTTTCAAAAAAGGATAAATAAATGAGAAATGTAATTATATACGGTATTAACTGGACTAATTGTTATGCCCTACAGTCTATTTTTAAGCAAAAATATCCGGAAAAGTGCGTTAAAACGTGTAACTCATTAACTGCACTTTTGCATTCCCTATCCGATATGCCGGACGCCGGGCTGATTTTAGCTTTGAACCCGCATGAGCATGTTTATCTTTTTCATGCGTTGCTGACGCGGTTGCAGAACCGTAAAGTTTTGGTAGTAGCAGATCGCTTGTATTATATCGATCGCTGTGTGCTGCAATATTTTGGCGTTATGGATTATGTTTTAAAAGACGAACTATCCTGCGCTATCCGCTCGGAGCGAGAGAAGCTCCGTCTTCCGGAAGCCTGGCTGCGTTTCTGCCACAGGCCACAAAAGAAAACCGTGGCTGCTACGTATGCTTTTAATGCCGGCGAGACGCCGGAAGAGGTATTGTTTAATATCAATCAATACGCCTGGTGGAATCTACCTCCCGGTGTCACGCAGGCGAAATATGCGCTGCTGATATTATTATCCTCCGGACATCCGGCAATTGAACTGGCGAAAAAATTTGGTCTGGGAACAAAAACCGTCAGTATTTATCGTAAGAAGGTTATGTATCGTTTGGGGATGGACTCTTCACCGCTATCGCTGTTCCGGGGACTGAAACTAGACGCGCATTTACAGCGCACTGCTTTTGCACATAACCCTGCTGTACCTGACGATAATTGCGCGTTACCGATTGCAGTAGGAATGAATTAAACTATTTTTTATGTGACAATCATTCTCTTGTATTACGTGCAGTTATAGATTTATTTTTTGTTGGGATATTACAGATCTTGTGAGTAATAATCACATTATGCTGGGTTAGCCAAACTCTGAAAAAATTTCGAAACAGGAAAAATATGGGGAGTAAAGCAGCTTATCTTTACGCTTGTTGCAAAGAAATTTAAAGATAGCTGCTTACCATACTGACCAACAATAGATATAGGGTGGCTTTCTACTACAACTGTCCTATTTATTTTCTGAACGCTGCTTTTAACCTTGCGCCTCTGGTACGATTTCATTACGCCTGTCGCGCCATGTTGCGTAAATAAATACCGCAATAAACACGATGGCAAATAATACCACGATGGTCGGCGCTGGCGCGCTATCAAGATAAAAAGACAGATAGACGCCCGCAAAAGCGGTAATAACTGACAGACTCACCGCTAATCCCAGCGCGCGCGCAAAGCGTCGCGTCAGCAAAATGGCAATTGCGCCGGGGGCGATAAGCAGTGAGATCGACAGAATAATGCCCACCGATTTCAGCGTGGCGACGATAGTCAGCGCAATCATACATAGCAGGCCATAATGCAGTAGCGTGGTATTCAGCCCGCTGGCTTTCGCTTGGTGCGGGTCAAAAGCGTGTAGCAGGAGATCTTTCCATTTCAGCCCAATGATTAACGCAATACCCAGTGCAATAACTGACGTTTGTACGATATCCCCCAGCGATACGCCCAGCATATCCCCAAACAGGATGTGATCCAGATGCACTTCCGATTGAATAGAAACATAGAGCACCAGACCTGCGCCAAACATCCCGGAAAAGACGATGCCCATCACCGTATCACGTTTGATGCGGCTGTTATCGTCCAGATAGCCGGTGGCGATAGCGCAAAATAATCCGGCAATGAAAGCGCCAATCGCCAGGGGGATCCCCACAATATATGCCAGCACGACCCCGGGGAATACCGCATGACTCATTGCGTCGCCCATTAACGCCCAGCCTTTTAACACTAAAAACACGGACAGCAAGGCGCAGGGAATCGCCACAATGACCGAAACCATAAGGGCGTTCACCATAAAATCAAACTGAAAGGGTTCCAGTAACGTTGTTAAGAACATGTCGGCTCCTTCTGCAGGCGGGCGCGTCGACGGTTGGCTAACAGACCGTGTTTCGGGGCGAAAATAAAGGCTGTGATGAACAGTAAGGTTTGCATGACGACAATAATTCCGCCAGTGGCGCCATCCAGCCAGTAGCTAAGCCATGCGCCCAGAAAACTGGTCAGGCTGCCAATCACGACGGCAATCATGAGCAGACGTGGAAAACGGTCGGTGAGTAACCAGGCTGTCGCGCCCGGCGTGACGACGAGACAGATCACCAGGAACGCCCCAACGGTTTGCAGGGCCGCCACGGTGGAGACGGACAATAGAGTGAAAAACAACAGCTTTAGTCGACCCGGATTAAGCCCGATAGAACGCGCATGGGTCTCATCGAAAAAGACGACCATCAGATCTTTCCACTTTAACAGCAGAATCGTCAGCGAGACTGCGCCGATAATCGCCAGTTGCGCAATATCCGCTGGCGCGATCGCCAGCACGTTGCCGAGAATAATCGTCTGGATATTCACCGACATCGGATTGAGCGACACCATAAAAAGGCCGACGCCAAAAAAAGAGGAGAAGATAAGCCCGATAATCGCGTCTTCTTTCAGGCGTGAGCGTTGGTTAAGAAAGAGCATACTGCCTGCCGCCAGTCCGCCGGAAAGAAACGCGCCGAGCGAGAAGGGCAGCCCTAACATCCAGGCGCCAGCGACGCCAGGCACAATAGAGTGAGATAGCGCATCGCCAATGAGCGACCAGCCTTTGAGCATCAAATAGCAGGAGAGAAACGCGCACAGACCGCCCACCATCGCGGAGACCCACATCGCGTTAAGCATATACTGGTAGCCAAACGGCTCAACAAGCCAGTTCATGACGATTTTCCTCCGCTGGCCACGCGCCGGGAAATAAAGGGGCGCTCGTCATCGGTGATGATGTGCTCTTCACCTCCGCTTAACGCGATATGACGTAGAACGCCGCTAAACGCCTGTTCCAGATTCGCGGCGGTAAACGTGGTTTCGGTAGGGCCGCTGGCCAGTACGGTTCCTTTAATCATTACCGTATAGTCGCAAAACTCGGTGACGGAGCCGAGATTATGCGTTGAGACCAGCATCGTGCGGCCTTCATCGCGCAGTTCTCGCAGTAGAGCGATGATTCGCGCTTCGGTTTTTACATCCACGCCGGTAAAAGGTTCATCCAGCAGGATCACCTGTCCATCCTGAGCAATGGCCCTGGCAAGAAACACACGTTTTTTCTGCCCGCCGGACAGCTCGCCAATCTGCCTGTGACGATACTCCTGCATATCCACCCGCGCCAGCGCGGCGTCAACACAGGCGTGATCATGCGCAGTGGGACGGCGTAGCCAGCCCATATGGCCGTAGCGTCCCATCATCACCACATCTTCTACCAGCACCGGAAATGACCAGTCCACTTCTTCCGATTGCGGAACATAAGCAATGAGGTTTTTTTTCAGCGCCTTGTTGACTGACTGTTGCAGGATAGTGATATCGCCCTGCGCAAGATGCACAAAGCCCATTAACGCTTTAAATAACGTAGACTTACCGGAACCATTTACGCCTACCAGCGCGGCGATTGAACCGCCAGGCACCTGAAAAGTGGCGTCCCGTAGGGCGGTATGACCGTTGCGATACGTCACCGTGACTTGATCAACGGTAATCGCAGATTGACTCATTGTTGACTCCTCAGTCCGTCGTTAATGCCGTTGACGATGGTTTCGGTCGTGACGCGCAGCAGATCCAGATAGGTTGGCACAGGGCCGTCAGCGGCGCTCAGAGAATCGACATACAGTACGCCGCCATAATGCGCGCCGGATTCACGCGCGACCTGGCGGGCGGGTTTATCGGAAACCGTACTCTCGCTAAAGATGGCGGGAATATGGTGCTTTTTAATGGTATCAATCACTTTACGCACCTGTTTTGGCGTCCCCTGTTGATCGGCGTTAATTGGCCAGAGATAAAGCTCTTTCATGTCGTTATCGCGCGCCAGGTAAGAGAACGCGCCTTCACTGGTGACCAGCCAGCGCTGATCGGCGGGAATTTTTTCCAGTTCGGCACGCAACGGATCGGCCATCTGGCGAATTTTCGCTTTATAGCGTTCGGCATTTTGCTTATAGATCTGCGCATTATCCGGATCGTACTTCACCAGGGCGTCGCGAATGTTATCGACATAAATCAGCGCGTTTTCTGCCGACATCCAGGCGTGCGGGTTCGGTTTACCGTTATACGGGCCTTCGGTAATGCCCATCGGTTTGACGCCGGTAGAGACGACGACTTCCGGTACGCCGGAAAGGTGCTGATAAAATCGGGCGAACCATCGCTCCAGGTTCAGACCATTCGCGAGGATAAGCTGTGCCCCCTGCGCTCGTTTAATATCGCCGGGCGTTGGCTGATACTCATGGATTTCAGCGCCGGGCTTGGTAATTGAGCTGACTTCCGCTGCGTCGCCCGCCACGTTTTTCGCCATGTCGGCAATAACGGTAAACGTGGTGATGACTTTAAATTTCTCTTTTGCATAGGCTGGCGATAGCGCGAGTATCGCAACAATACCGGCAAGCAGGAGTGTTTTCAGACGATGTAGATTCGTCATAGTATCCCTCGCAACAATGTGGTTAATTAATCATCGAATATAGCCTTTGCTATGTTATATAGCACAAGGTATGAATAAATGAAAATAATTCTTATTTGCGTAATGGCGACGATATGCAGTGATAGTGCTAAAGAGGGATAAGGTGTAAAATAAATACACCTTAATGTTCGGAGAGAGCACGATGCCTGGTAAACGTATCGCTCGTGAAAAACTGACGATCAAAAAAATGATCGCGCTGTATGAAAGCCAGTGCCCACAGGCGTCAGCGGTGCAGGGGCATTACGAGGCGCTGTTCGCCTACGCGCAAAAACGTCTTGATAAATGCGTATTTGGCGAGGAAAAACCCGCCTGTAAGCAGTGCCCGGTGCACTGCTATCAGCCGGCTAAACGCGAGGAGATGAAGCAGATTATGCGTTGGGCAGGTCCGCGAATGCTTTGGCGGCATCCTGTCCTGACCGTGCGGCACCTTATCGACGATAAGCGCCTCGTTCCGGAATTGCCGGAAAAATATCAGCGCAAGAAGTGAAGGGGAAGCGCCAGGCCTACGGCGCGCATCATCTCCTGGCCGGATCAGATCCGGCAACCCGTTACGCTAACGCGTCTTTATCAATACCCAATCGCTTCATACGCGACAGCAGGGTGGTTCGTTTAAGCCCCAGACGCTGCGCCGCGCCTTTTGGTCCAGCCACTACGCCATTGGTCTCTTTCAGCACGCGTATAATAAGCTGATATTCATCTTCGCCTTCTTTGGCGCTTTCAGTCGCAACAGGCGAGGTATCGGGCGTTACGGCGGTAATATCCGGCAGCGACAGTTGTAGCACATTGCCGCGCGTCAGCAGCACGGCGCGCTCGACGACATTCTCCAGCTCGCGAACGTTCCCCGGCCATTCCATGCTGCTAAGCGTGCGCAGCGTTTCGGCGGGAATGCTGTCGATATTACGCCCCATTCGGCGGGCGATTTTGAAAGTGAACGCTTTGACCAGTAGTGGAATATCTTCCGGACGTTCGCGCAACGGAGGAAGCTGGATCGGAAAAACATTCAGCCGATAGTAGAGATCGTTACGGAATTCGCGATCGGCGACCATTTTTTTCAGATCGCGGTTAGTCGCGGCGATCAGCCGCACGTCGGTCTGGATCAGTTTATTGCTGCCGAGACGTTCAAACTCTTGCTCCTGAAGGACGCGCAGCAGCTTAGGCTGTAGCTCCAGCGGCATGTCGCCCACTTCATCCAGAAACAGCGAGCTTTTATCCGCCAGCTCGAAACGGCCAATCCGCTGCGCGCTGGCGCCGGTAAACGCGCCGCGCTCATGACCAAACAAATCGCTTTCCAGCAGCCCCGCCGGCATCGCGGCGCAGTTCATCTTTACCATCCTGCGCCCGCTACGTCCGCTCAGGTTGTGAATGGCGCGGGCAATCAACTCTTTACCGGTTCCCGTTTCGCCCAGAATCAGCACGGTACTGTCGCTCTGCGCCACCATCTCAACCTGCTTTAGCACGTTGTACATCGCTTCGCTGCGTCCGATGATCTCGCCAAACTCGCTGTCGACGTTATTAAGCTGCTCCGTGAGCGCCAGGTTTTCGTCGACTAGGCGTTCCTTCAGTCGGTGGATTTCCTGATAGGCCAGCGCATTATCCACGGCAATGGCTACCCGTTCTGCAATCTGACGCAGCAGCTTGAGGTTGGCGGTGGTAAACACTTTTTCTTCGCACTGGGCCAGTTTGAGCACGCCAAGCATCGTCTTGCCGGACATCAACGGCAGCAGGCAAAGCGTCTGGATCTGATTGCCCCAGGCATCGAACAGCATGCGTTCGTAGGGGGCAAGCGGATCGCGTTCGTTGAGGTTGATAAGCAGCATCTCTTTACTTTTAAAGACGCGCTCCGTGAGCGTGCCGGCTTCGTCGACTTCGCTCTGTTCGTGCGCCGGATGATGCTCATCAAGGTAGTGGGTGGAGTAGATATTCAGCTTATTTTTGCGATGGCTGCGCAACACGATGCTGATCGCGTCGATATTGAAATAGTGGTGGATCTCTTTTGCGACTTCGCTTACCAGCTCATCAATATCCAGACGCGACAGGACGGCGTTGGTGATCGCAACCAGAATACGGAAGTTATCGCGTTCGCGGCACAACAGATCATAATCGACATTATTGTTTACCCGGTTTTGAATTTGCTCGGCGACCACGCCGACAATTTGGGTAAACGTATGCAGACGGTCATATTCCTTTTCACTCCAGGGGCGATCTTCCTGACGGATGAATTCGCAGCCGCCGAAAATACGGCCCTCCGCGGCTAAAGGAAGCAGACAGTAATGACCAAATTCAGGGTAGAGGCCGCTCGCGGCAAGCTGCGGCCAGGTTTCGGTAAACTCATGGAAATTACAGTGCAATGCATCGGGGCGAGAAAGGATGCGACGTACCGGGCCGTGCGCCAGTACGGTTTCATCTTCATATTCAACAGGACGGCCATTTTCTCGCGTCGCATAATATTGTGCGCGTTGCGACTGCGCCTGCCATAGCACAATGCCGGCGCTGTCGGCGAGCGCTGAACGCTTTACCAGTTGCGAAAGCGCTTCACTGAGCGACGCCAAATCGGTCTGCTGCAATAAGGTACGAGTGATATCGAACAAGCCTTGCTGTCCAAGATCGCTCATGGGTGTATACGACATGTTGCTTTTCCAGGAAAATACCGCAAAACGGTGCGAAAACGGTAAATGAATTATAGGTATAAGTCGTAAGTTATTGCCGGATGGCTGACCGCAAACTCGCTGGTCACACACTCCGTAGGCCTGATAAGCAAAGCGCCATCAGGCGTTCATGCAGCGTTAATGCCGGATGTCGACGCAAATGCGTCTTATCCGGCTTACAGTATGCTGTCAACAGGCTGCTAGCATATACGAGGTAATGGTTCGGCGTGTGGCAAATCAAGGGTTCGCTTCACGCCATAGAGTCCGGCTAAGCGAACGCCTTTGCGTTCCACGACTTCGCCAATCAGCGCCGCATCACGTCCCAGCGGATGCGCGCGTAATGCCGCCAACGCCCGATCTGCGGCCTGCCGTTCAACGGCAATCACCAGTTTTCCTTCGTTGGCAAAGTTCAGGGCATCCAGCCCCAACAGCTCGCAGACGCCGCGCACGGCAGGTTTGAGCGGCAGTGCGGATTCGGACAATTCAATACCGTAACCGCAGGACGCCGCAAACTCATGGGCGACCGCATTCACGCCGCCGCGCGTGGCGTCACGCAATGCCTTCACTCCGTCAATATGACGCAGCGTCTGAATAAGCGGCGTTAATACTGCGCAGTCGCTCGCCAGCTCGCCATCCAGTCCCAGTTGCTCACGCAGGTTGAGGATAGTGGCGCCGTGATCGCCAAGCGTACCGCTGACTAACAGCACATCGCCAACGCTCAGCGTTTGCGCGCCCCAGCGAATATCGGCGGGAATCGCCCCCATGCCGGCAGTGTTGATAAACAATTTATCCGCCGCGCCGCGCTGCACAACTTTGGTGTCGCCGGTTACAATGGCGATACCCGCTTCCCGCGCGGTCGCCGCCATGCTATTGACCACGCTTTTTAACGTCTCCATCGGCAGCCCTTCTTCAAGGATAAAGCCGCAGGAGAGATAGCGGGGGATCGCGCCGCTCACCGCAACGTCGTTCGCCGTACCGCAAATCGCCAGTTTGCCGATATTGCCGCCGGGGAAAAAGAGCGGATCGATCACATAGCTATCGGTAGAAAACGCCAGACGGTCGCCCTCCGCCGTCAGCTGCGCCAGCTCCAGACGCGCCTGATCTTCTTGTTCCGCCAGCCACGGGTTGGCAAAGGCCTCCATAAACAGGCTATTAATCAACTGTTGCATAGCCTGGCCGCCGCTGCCGTGGGCGAGTTGTATATTGTTCAAACTTCACACTCCTGCTGACGATACTGATACCAGGCGGCGCATGCGCCTTCGGAAGAGACCATCAGCGCGCCGAACGCGGTCTCTGGATTACATGTTTTACCAAATAGCGGGCACTGATGCGGCTTGCATCTGCCGGTCAGCACTTCGCCGCAGCGGGCGCGCGGATCGTCATAGACCTGCTGCGGCGCTGGGCGGAAATGCGCTTCGGCGTCAAAGCGCTGATACTCCGGCGTCAGGTGGACGCCGGAGGATTCAATCACGCCCAGACCGCGCCACTCGCTATCGCCATTAACGCAGAACACATCGGCAATGGCCTGCTGCGCCAGCATGTTTCCGGCATCCGGCACCACGCGACGGTATTGGTTTTCAACCTGGCTTAGGGCCGCTATTTTCTGCTCAACCAGCATGACCACGCCTTGCAGTAGATCAAGCGGTTCGAATCCAGCTACCACCAGCGGGCGATTAAAATCGGCGGCGATAAACTGGTACGCCTCGGTGCCGATGACCATGCTGACGTGGCCTGGCGCAAGAAAGGCGTCAATGCCGTTGTCCGGCTGCTCCAGTAGGCTACGCAGCGTCGGGATCAGCGTAATGTGCTGGCAGAAAAAGTAGAAGTTTCGCACGTCACGCTGTTTTGCCTGCTGCAGCGTGATGGCGGTGGTCGGCATGGTGGTTTCAAAGCCCAGCCCGAAAAATACCACTTTGCGGGTCGGGTTATCCTGCGCCAGCTTCAGCGCGTCCATCGGAGAATAAACAATACGCACATCCGCGCCGCGCGCTTTAGCCTGCAACAGCGAACCCTGTTTCCCCGGCACGCGCATGGCATCGCCAAAGGTGCAGAAAATCACCTCCGGATGGCTGGAGATTTCCACGCAACTGTCGATACGTCCCATCGGCAGCACGCAGACCGGACAACCGGGGCCGTGAATAAACTCCACGTTTTCGGGCAGTAACTGATCGAGACCAAATTTAAAAATTGCGTGGGTATGACCCCCGCAGACTTCCATAATGCGCAACGGACGTTCGGCAGTGTAAGGAAGAAGGGCGGCGCGTTCACGCAGGTGTTCAATGAGCTGCATTACCTGTTCCGGCGCACGGTACTCGTCAACAAAACGCATTATCTCTCCTCACCATACAGCAGTGCGCCGACGTCCGGCTCAACATCAAACATATTTTGTAGCGCGTCGAGCGTGTCGCGCGCTTCCGCTTCGTTAATGACGCTCATGGCGAATCCGACATGAACCAGCACCCACTGACCCAGACGCGGCTGACCGTTTTCATCACAACTGCCGACTAATGTGAGATCGACGTCGCGCTGAATGCCGCAGACGTCAACTTTTGCCTGATTGCCGTCAATGGCGCGGATTTGACCCGGCACGCCTATGCACATCGCTGCGCCTCCAGCCAGGCCAGCCACTGATCCATGCCTTCGCCGCTGGTGGCGGAAATCAGGATAATTTCAATCTCCGGGTTCACTTCACGCGCGCTGGCGATGCACTTCTCAACGTCAAAATTGAGGTAGGGCAGCAGATCGACTTTATTGAGCAGCATGAGCGACGCAGCGGCAAACATATGGGGATATTTCAGCGGCTTATCTTCACCTTCGGTCACGGAAAGCACTGCGACTTTATGCTTTTCGCCCAGATCGAAGCTGGCCGGGCAGACAAGATTACCGACGTTTTCGATAAACAGAATACCATGGTCATCCAGCGGCAGGCGCGGCGCGGCGTCGGCGATCATTTGCGCGTCAAGATGGCAGCCTTTACCGGTGTTGACCTGAATGGCGGGCGTGCCGGTAGCGCGGATGCGGGCGGCGTCGTTCACTGTCTGCTGGTCGCCTTCAATCACCGCGCACGGTACACGGTCTTTCAATTTCATTAGCGTTTCAGTCAGCAGGGTGGTTTTACCGGACCCGGGGCTGGACACCAGGTTGAGCACCAGTTGCTGGCGGGCGGCGAAACGGGCGCGGTTGCGCTCAGCCAGACGATTATTTTTGTCCAGCACGTCGATTTCAACCTCCAGCATCCGCCGCTGACTCATACCAGGCGCGTGGGTTCCGGCTTCGCCGTGGCCGTAATGCAGATCGCCTTCTGCGGTCTGACTTGGGGCAAAGTCAGGCGTTTTAATGCCGGTAATATTCAGCGCCGGGCGAGCCGCTGGGGCAAAGGGCGTGCTACGAAACGCTGAGTGCGGATTATGTTCATCGCCTTCTATATAAAGGTTGCCTTCAGCGCAACCGCAAGTCGTACACATCGCTTACTCCTGATCTTTTTCTTGTTACAGGCTTTCTGCCGGATGGCGACGCGAGCGTCTATCCGGCATTAATCTTCAGTTTCATCAATCTCTATGCGCCGAATTTGTAAGCCGTCATCGGCCACAATTCGCAGCGTATCGCTATGACATTGCGGACAACGACGTACACGGTGGGTTAACAACGTGACATATTGTTGACAATGCTCACACCAGCATTCGGCTTCCTGTTCTTCGAGGTGCAGTTTACAACCTTCTGCTATCGTGCCGCGGCATACCAGATCAAAACAAAAGGAAAGAGCGCTGGTTTCCACGCAAGAAAATGCGCCAATTTTGATCCAGACGGCTGTCACACGTTTTGCACCGTATGCTGAAGCCTGTTGTTCAATCAATTCCAGTGCCCGTTGGCAGAGGGTGATTTCGTGCATATCGCCTCCCGTAGTGGTTGCCCCTGTAAAGCAATATTTATGCCAATATTTTTATCCCCTGGCAGGTTAATGTCGACGATGACGAAATGACATGTCGTCACCGCGTCGAAACGGCAGTGACTGTGCTCGTCTGCCATTAAAAACAATAAGTTAAAAATTGGCATGGAAAATGCTTAACGCAGGCATCTCTGTTAAACGGGTAACCTGACATGACTATTTGGGAAATAAGCGAAAAGGCCGATTACATCGCGCAACGGCATCGTCGCCTACAGGACCAGTGGCATATTTACTGCAACTCGCTGGTTCAGGGGATCACCCTCTCGAAAGCGCGCCTGCATCACGCAATGAGCTGCGCGCCGGAAAGGGATCTTTGCTTTGTCCTGTTTGAGCACTTTCGTATTTACGTCGCGTTGGCGGATGGTTTTAACAGCCACACCATTGAGTACTACGTTGAAACCAAAGATGGCGAAGATAAACAATTGATTGCACAGGCGCAGCTCGATATCGACGGCAAGGTTGATGAACGGGTTAACAACCGCGATCGCGAGCAGGTGCTGGAGCACTATCTGGAAAAAATCGCCAGCGTTTACGACAGCCTCTATACCGCTGTAGAAACCAACTCGCCGGTTAATTTGCGTCAATTGGTAAAGGGACACAGCCCGGCGGTATAAGTCTGAGGCGTTGCCCGCTTTGATTCGCGATGTGGCGTTGCGCCATGTCATGAATGTTTTGGGGATGGGCGTGTCGATAAGTGTCGAAAATGACATTTCAACGGCATGTTTTCGTCAAAAATGACAATCACCTGAGGAATGCCTGGTGAATCGTTTTGTAATTGCTGACTCCACTCTCTGTATCGGCTGCCACACCTGTGAGGCCGCCTGTTCAGAGACGCATCGCCAGCATGGCCTGCAGTCAATGCCGCGCCTGAAAGTGATGCTGAATGAAAAAGAATCTGCGCCGCAGCTTTGTCACCACTGTGAAGATGCGCCATGCGCCACGGTATGCCCGGTTAACGCGATTAATCGCGTTGACGGCGCTGTCCAGCTTAATGAAAGCCTGTGCGTGAGCTGCAAACTGTGTGGTATTGCCTGTCCGTTTGGCGCTATTGAGTTTTCCGGCAGCCGTCCGCTGCATATTCCGGCGAACGCCAATACGCCGAAAGCGCCGCCCGCGCCGCCCGCGCCTGCGCGCGTCAGTACGTTGCTCGACTGGGTGCCGGGCGTACGCGCTATCGCGGTGAAATGCGACCTGTGCAGCTTTGACGAGCAAGGCCCGGCCTGTGTGCGGATGTGCCCGACTAAAGCGCTACACCTGGTGGATAACACGGATATCGCCCGCGCCAGCAAACGTAAACGTGAGCTGACGTTTAATACCGATTTTGGCGATCTCTCCTTGTTTCAGCAGGCTCAGAGTGGGGATGCATAATGAGTTCACTTTCACTGATTACTAGCGGCGTCGCGTGGTTTGCCGCCGCCGCCGTTCTGGCGTTTCTGTTTTCGTTTCATAAAGCGCTGAGCGGCTGGATTGCCGGTATCGGCGGCGCGGTCGGCAGCCTGTATACGGCTGGCGCGGGGTTCATCGCACTGACCAGCGCCGTTACGGTGAGCGGCGTGATGCCGTTTACCGGCCACATGCTGCAAATTACGCCGCTGAATGCTATCTGGCTGATTACACTGGGGCTGTGCGGTCTGTTCGTCAGCCTGTTCAATATCGACTGGCATCGCCATCCACAGGTAAAAGCCAACGGACTGTTGATCAACCTGCTGATGGCGGCAGCCGTCTGCGCCGTGGTCGCCAGTAATCTGGGGACGATGGTGGTAATGGCGGAAATCATGGCGCTCTGCGCCGTGTTCCTCACCGGCGGTAGCAAAGAGGGCAAACTGTGGTTTGCGCTGGGCCGTCTCGGTACGCTGCTGCTGGCAATCGCCTGCTGGCTGGTGTGGCAGCGCTACGGCACGCTGGATCTGGGGCTGCTGGATCAACGCGCTCAGCAACTGCCGCTGGGCTCCGATATCTGGCTGCTCGGCGTTATCGGTTTTGGCCTGCTGGCCGGGATTATCCCGCTACACGGTTGGGTGCCGCAGGCGCACGCCAACGCCAGCGCTCCCGCCGCCGCGCTGTTCTCGACCGTGGTGATGAAAATCGGGCTGCTGGGCATTCTCACGCTATCTCTGCTTGGCGGCAATGCGCCGCTGTGGTGGGGCGTGGCGCTGTTGGTGCTTGGGATGATCACCGCCTTTGTCGGTGGTTTGTACGCGCTGATGGAGCATAACATTCAGCGCCTGCTGGCCTATCACACGCTGGAAAATATCGGCATCATTTTGCTCGGTCTGGGCGCAGGCGTTACCGGGATTGCTCTCAATCAGCCGGTACTGATCGCGCTGGGTCTGACCGGCGGGCTCTATCACCTGCTGAACCATAGCCTGTTCAAAAGCGTGCTGTTTCTGGGCGCGGGCAGCATCTGGTTCCGTACCGGTCATCGCGATATCGAAAAACTGGGCGGTATTGGTAAACGGATGCCGGTTATTTCTATCGCCATGCTGGTCGGTCTGATGGCGATGGCGGCGTTGCCGCCGCTGAACGGCTTTGCCGGCGAGTGGGTGATTTACCAGTCCTTCTTCAAACTGGGCAACAGCGGCGCGTTTGTTGGTCGTCTGTTAGGACCGCTGCTGGCGGTTGGCCTGGCGATTACCGGCGCGTTGGCGGTGATGTGTATGGCGAAAGTGTATGGCGTTACGTTCCTTGGCGCGCCGCGCACGAAGGAAGCTGAAAATGCCAGCTGCGCGCCGATCCTGATGGGCGTCAGCGTGGTGGCATTGGCGATTTGCTGCGTACTGGGCGGGGTTGCCGCGCCGTGGCTGCTGCCGATGATTTCCACTGCGGTACCGTTGCCGCTGGAAACCGCGCACACCACCGTATCGCAGCCGATGATCACGCTGCTGTTGGTCGCCTGTCCGCTACTGCCGTTCATCATTATGGCGATATTCAAAGGCAACCGTCTGCCGTCGCGTTCTCGCGGCGCGGCCTGGGTGTGCGGCTACGACCATGAGCAGTCGATGGTGATTACCGCGCACGGTTTCGCCATGCCGGTGAAAGAGGCCTTTGCCCCGGTACTTAAACTGCGTAAATGGCTTAACCCGGTATCGCTGGTGCCGGGCTGGCAGAACGCGGCGGCCGCGGTGCTGTTCCGTCGTCTGGCGCTGATTGAGCTGGCGGTGCTGGTGGTGATTGTGGTTTCATGAGGAGCCTGAAAATGAGTGTGTTTTATCCGTTAATTCAGGCGCTGGTGCTATTTGCCGTTGCGCCATTGCTGTCCGGTATTACTCGCGTGGCGCGCGCCCGTCTACACAATCGCCGTGGGCCGGGCGTGTTGCAGGAGTACCGCGACATTATCAAACTGCTCGGTCGTCAGAGTATTGCGCCCGCTGATTCCGGCTGGGTTTTTCGCCTGACGCCGTTTGTGATGGTCGGCGTGATGCTGACTATCGCCACCGCGCTGCCGGTCGTCACCGTTGGATCTCCGTTGCCGCAACTGGGTGATTTAATCACCCTGATTTACCTGTTCGCCATCGCGCGCTTCTTCTTCTCTATTGCAGGCCTGGATACCGGCAGTCCGTTCACCGCGATCGGCGCCAGCCGTGAAGCGATGCTCGGCGTGCTGGTGGAGCCGATTCTGCTGCTGGGTCTGTGGGTCGCCGCGCAGGTGGCGGGTTCAACTCATATCAGCAATATCGCCGATACCATTTATCACTGGCCTGTCGCGCGCAGTATTCCGCTGATTCTGGCGCTGTGCGCCTGCGCCTTCGCCACCTTTATCGAAATGGGCAAGCTGCCGTTCGACCTGGCGGAAGCGGAGCAGGAGTTGCAGGAAGGGCCGTTGACCGAATACAGCGGTAGCGGCTTTGCGGTGCTGAAATGGGGCATCAGCCTTAAGCAACTGGTGGTGCTGCAAATGTTCGTCGGCGTGTTTCTGCCGTGGGGACAGATGGAAACCTTCAGCGCAGGCGGACTGTTGCTGGCGCTGGTGATTGCCGTCGTCAAGCTGATTGTCGGCGTACTGGTGATCGCCCTGTTTGAAAACAGCATGGCGCGACTGCGTTTTTGCGCCACTTCACGCGTGACCTGGGCCGGTTTTGGGTTTGCGTTTTTAGCCTTCGTCTCCTTGCTGGCGGCGTGATTTAAGAGAGTTTGAGCATGTCTGAAGAAAAATTAGGTCAACAATACCTTGCGGCGCTGCACCAGGCGTTTCCGGGCGTCGTGCTGGACGAAGCCTGGCAGACCAAAGATCAGCTGACTATTACGGTAAAAGTGAACTATCTGCCGGAAGTGGTGGAGTTTCTTTACTACCAGCAGGGTGGGTGGTTGTCGGTGCTGTTCGGTAATGACGAACGCCAGTTGTGCGGCCACTATGCCGTTTATTACGTGCTGTCGATGGAGCAGGGCACGAAGTGCTGGATTACCGTTCGCGTTGAAGTAGATGCCAATAAGCTGGAATTCCCATCCGTTACGCCGCGCGTGCCGGCTGCCGTGTGGGGTGAGCGCGAAGTACGCGACATGTACGGTTTAATCTCGGTCGGTCTGCCGGACGAGCGCCGTCTGGTGCTGCCGGACGACTGGCCGGATGAACTCTATCCGCTGCGTAAAGACAGCATGGATTATCGTCAGCGCCCGGCGCCGACCACCGATGCGGAAACCTACGAGTTCATTAACGAGCTGGGTGACAAGAAAAATAACGTGGTGCCGATTGGCCCGCTGCATGTCACCTCCGATGAACCGGGCCACTTCCGTCTGTTCGTCGATGGCGAAAACATTATCGACGCCGACTACCGCCTGTTCTACGTCCACCGTGGTATGGAAAAACTGGCGGAAACCCGCATGGGTTATAACGAAGTCACCTTCCTGTCGGATCGCGTGTGTGGTATCTGCGGCTTCGCGCACAGCACTGCCTACACCACTTCCGTGGAAAACGCGATGGGCATTCAGGTGCCGGAGCGTGCGCAGATGATCCGCGCCATTCTGCTGGAAGTGGAGCGTCTGCACTCGCACCTGCTGAACCTAGGCCTCGCCTGCCACTTTACCGGTTTTGACTCCGGCTTTATGCAGTTCTTCCGCGTGCGTGAAACCTCCATGAAAATGGCAGAGATCCTTACCGGCGCGCGCAAAACTTACGGTTTGAACCTGATCGGCGGGATTCGCCGCGATCTGCTGAAAGAAGACATGATCCAGACCCGTCAACTGGCGCAGCAGATGCGTCGTGACGTGCAGGAGCTGGTGGACATGCTGCTGAGCACGCCGAATATGGAACAGCGTACCGTGGGTATCGGTCGTCTGGACCCGGAAATTGCCCGCGACTTCAGTAATGTCGGCCCGATGGTGCGTGCCAGCGGTCACGCCCGCGACACCCGCGCCGACCACCCGTTTGTGAGCTATGGCCTGCTGCCGATGGAAGTACATAGCGAGCAGGGCTGCGATGTGATTTCTCGTCTGAAAGTCCGTATCAACGAAGTTTACACCTCGCTGAATATGATCGATTTCGGTCTGGATAATCTACCGGGCGGCCCGCTGATGGTGGAAGGCTTTACCTATATTCCGCACCGTTTTGCGCTCGGCTTTGCCGAAGCGCCGCGTGGCGATGATATCCACTGGAGCATGACCGGCGACAACCAGAAGCTGTACCGCTGGCGCTGCCGTGCGGCGACCTACGCCAACTGGCCAACGCTGCGCTATATGCTGCGCGGCAACACCGTTTCTGATGCGCCGCTGATTATCGGCAGCCTCGACCCTTGCTACTCCTGTACCGACCGGATGACCGTGGTCGATGTGCGTAAGAAGAAGAGCAAAGTCGTGCCGTACAAAGAACTTGAGCGCTACAGCATTGAGCGTAAAAACTCGCCGCTGAAATAAGGAATCGCCATGTTTACCTTTATCAAAAAAGTTATCAAAACCGGCACGGCGACCTCGTCTTATCCGCTGGAGCCGATTGCGGTTGATAAAAACTTCCGCGGCAAGCCGGAACATAATCCGCAGCAGTGCATCGGCTGCGCCGCCTGCGTTAATGCCTGCCCGTCGAACGCGCTGACGGTGGAAACCTTACTGGCAACCAATGAGCTGGCGTGGCAGTTCAATCTTGGCCGCTGCATCTTCTGCGGTCGCTGCGAAGAAGTTTGCCCGACGGCGGCGATCAAACTGTCGCAAGAATACGAACTGGCAGTGTGGAAGAAAGAAGACTTCCTGCAACAGTCCCGCTTCGCGCTGTGCAACTGCCGCGTGTGTAATCGTCCTTTCGCGGTACAGAAAGAGATCGACTACGCCATTGCGCTGCTTGCGCACAACGGCGACAGCCGCGCGGAAAACCACCGCGAAAGCTTTGAGACCTGCCCGGACTGTAAGCGTCAGAAATGCCTGGTGCCGTCCGACCGTATTGAACTGACTCGCCATATGAAAGAGGTCAGCTAATGAGCAATTTATTAGGCCCGCGTGACGCCAACGGCATTCCGGTACCGATGACGGTGGATGAATCCATCGCCAGCATGAAGGCGTCTTTACTGAAAAATATTAAGCGTTCGGCATACGTTTACCGCGTGGACTGCGGCGGCTGTAACGGCTGTGAAATCGAAATCTTTGCGACGCTTTCGCCGCTGTTTGATGCCGAGCGTTTCGGCATCAAAGTAGTACCGTCGCCGCGTCATGCCGATATTCTGCTGTTTACCGGCGCGGTGACCCGCGCCATGCGCTCTCCGGCGCTGCGCGCCTGGCAGTCGGCGCCGGACCCGAAAATTTGTATCTCTTACGGCGCCTGCGGCAACAGCGGCGGCATCTTCCATGATCTCTACTGCGTCTGGGGCGGTACCGACAAAATCGTCCCGGTGGATGTGTACATTCCGGGGTGCCCGCCAACGCCTGCCGCCACGCTGTACGGATTTGCAATGGCGCTTGGCCTGCTGGAGCAGAAAATCCACGCCCGCGCGCCGGGTGAGCTGGACGATCAGCCCGCAGAGATCCTGCATCCGGATATGGTGCAGCCGCTGCGCGTGAAGGTGGATCGCGCGGCGCGCCGGCTGGCGGGTTATCGCTATGGTCGTCAGATCGCCGATGATTACCTGACACAGTTGGGGCAGGGCGAGCAGCAAGTGGCGCGTTGGCTGGAAGCGGAAAACGATCCGCGTTTAACCGAAATTGTCACCCATCTCAATCATGTTGTTGAAGAGGCGCGTATCCGATGAGCGAACAGGTGGTGTTCAGTCAACTGAGCCGTAAGTTTATTGATGAGAACGATGCGACGCCTGCCGAGGCGCAGCAGGTTGTCTATTACAGCCTGGCGATTGGTCACCACCTGGGGGTTATCGATTGTCTGGAGGCCGCGCTCACCTGCCCATGGGATGAGTATCTGGCGTGGATCGCCACCCTGGAAGCCGGTAGCGATGCCCGGCGTAAAATGGAAGGCGTGCCGAAGTATGGCGAGATCGTCATCGATTTCAACCATGTGCAAATGCTGGCGCGCGCGTTTGATGAGGCGCGCGCCGCGCAGACCCCGCAGCAGCAAGAATGGAGCAAACTGATGCTCAGTATGCTGCATGACATTCATCAGGAAAGCGCCATCTACCTGATGGTGAGGAGGCTTCGTGACTGACGTTTTACTCTGTGTCGGCAACAGCATGATGGGCGACGACGGCGCAGGCCCATTACTGGCGGAAATGTGCGCGGCGCAGCCGAAGGGGAATTGGGTGGTGATTGATGGCGGCAGCGCGCCGGAAAACGACATTGTGGCGATTCGCGAACTGCGCCCGCAGCGTCTGTTGATTGTCGACGCCACCGACATGGGACTTAATCCGGGCGAGATCCGCATTATCGATCCGGATGATATTGCCGAAATGTTTATGATGACCACCCACAATATGCCGCTCAACTACCTTATCGATCAGCTGAAAGAGGATGTCGGCGAGGTGATTTTTCTTGGTATCCAGCCGGATATCGTCGGGTTTTATTATCCGATGACTCAACCGATTAAGGACGCGGTAAATATCGTCTATCAGCGCCTGGAAGGCTGGCAGGGAAACGGCGGATTTGCCGCGCTGGAAGCGCCGGAGGCGTAAAATGCGCACATATTTAGGGAGAATTTGTGTTACCCGGCATAGGCGGTAAGAAGAGCGTGAAGATTATCGTATGGAGCGGACTGCTATTTCTCTGCCTCGCCGCACGCGCACTGGCCACCGGTGTTGTCGGTTACCTGCCGATGAGCGACGGTGAATATGCGCAAAAGCGTGCGCTGAAGCCGCTGTTGACCCTGCCTTATTCTGTATCGCCCGACCAGACCTGGCATTTTCGCCAGGTCGGAGTCAGTGGCGTGACGCTACTGCCGGAGCCGAAAAAAGATAACGAATGGCGGATTAGCGGAAAAGACAGAGCCGGTAATTCGTGGGTTGTCCCGGTGGGAAGGCTGATTAATTTGGCGGGTAATGCGCAATTTTATCGCGCTGACCTCGATCGTAACGGCATTCAGGATCTGGTTATCTGGTTGGGCAATCCTGGGTTGGGCCTGGCGCCGAGCGCGCAATACATCATTTTCACCTTTCTCAAGAATGGCCGCCCCTGCGTCTTTGAACCGTGGGGGTTTTATACCGCCACCGATACTGGCGTTGATGATTTGCTTGATTTACAGGGCAATGGGCGCACGCAACTGTTGGATATGCAATTTGACTCAGGCTACTGGATAACCAATTTATATCAGGTGAAGGACGCCCGCTGGCAGCGCGTACACGGCTGGTTTGGCCGGTTGAGTTATCCGGCGCTGACCCGTTTTAATCACTATCCTGGCCGTAAATTAATTATCAAACCTATTGCCGGAAGGAATCCGCAAACGGACGATCTTTCCCTTACGCAGCGCTGTTTAATACGCGGTAACGTATTGCCAGGCGTTAATCAGGATTGATGCCAGTTGCGGTGCAGAGTTGGCTAGCTATCACTGCAAATCTTGACCACCACTGGCGACATTACGTGTCATCGACACTTGTGACGATGACACGTAAATGCTCACGAAAATAGAAATAATATTCTTAAATAACAATGAAATAAAAATTGGCACGATTCGTGTATATATCGGCACATCATCTGTTATTGCTGGAGAATTTGATGAACCGTTTCATCATTGCAGACGCGAGTAAGTGCATTGGTTGCCGTACCTGTGAAGTGGCTTGCGTCGTATCCCATCAGGAAAATCAGGATTGCGCATCGCTGACCCCTGAAACCTTTTTACCTCGTATCCATGTCATCAAAGGCGTGAACGTTTCCACGGCAACGCTGTGTCGCCAGTGTGAAGACGCGCCGTGCGCCAACGTTTGCCCGAATGGCGCCATCAGCCGTGACAAAGGCTTTGTTCATGTGATGCAGGAACGCTGCATTGGCTGTAAAACTTGCGTAGTGGCATGTCCTTACGGCGCCATGGAAGTGGTGGTACGTCCGGTGGTTCGCAATAGCGGCGCGGGGCTGAACGTGCGTGCTGAAAAAGCCGAAGCCAACAAGTGCGATCTGTGTCACCACCGTGAGGCCGGTCCGGCCTGTATGGCCGCTTGCCCAACGCACGCCCTCATCTGCGTGGACCGCAATAAGCTTGAACAGCTGAGCGCGGAAAAACGCCGTCGTGCGGCGCTGGATTCAACGGCATCGCTGCTTTTCTGATTTCTGCGATTGCGCGTAGAATACGCCACAAAGCATTGCCGGATGGCGGCATCAATGCCTTATCCGGTCTACGGTCCGTGCGGTTGTAGGCCTGATAAGCGTCGCGCCATCAGGCATCCGGGTTCGATGATGGCGGGAAAATAAGATGGCGATAGACACACCTTCCGGCGTACAGCTACGCATTCGGGGCAAAGTACAGGGCGTCGGTTTTCGTCCTTTTGTCTGGCAGCTGGCGCAGCAGTTGCGATTACACGGCGACGTGTGTAATGACGGCGACGGCGTCGTCGTTCGGCTGCTGGAAGAGCCGTCGCAATTTATTGCCGCGCTCTATCAGGATTGCCCGCCGCTGGCACGCATTGACAGCGTTGAACACGCGTCGTTGGTATGGGAGCGCGCACCGACGGATTTCACCATTCGTCAGAGCGCAGGCGGTGCGATGAACACGCAAATCGTGCCGGATGCGGCGACCTGCCAGGCATGTCTTGCCGAGATGAATACCCCAGGCGAGCGGCGCTACCGTTATCCTTTCATCAATTGCACCCACTGCGGACCACGCTTCACCATTATTCGCGCTATGCCCTATGACCGGCCATTTACGGTGATGGCGGCGTTTCCCTTGTGTCCGGAATGCGACAGCGAATACCGCGATCCGTACGATCGCCGTTTTCATGCCCAGCCCGTTGCCTGTCCGTCATGCGGGCCGCATCTTGAGTGGCGGAGCCAACATGAACGAGCGGAAAAAGAGGCGGCTTTGCAGGCGGCGGTCGCCCAACTGAACGCCGGAGGCATTATTGCCGTTAAAGGGCTGGGTGGTTTTCATCTGGCCTGCGATGCGCGCAACGATAACGCAGTGGCGATGCTGCGGGCGCGTAAACATCGCCCGGCGAAACCATTGGCGGTGATGTTGCCCACGGCGCAAACGCTGCCGAGCGCAGCGCGTTCGCTGCTGACCACGCCAGCGGCCCCGATTGTGCTGGTGGATAAGCAGTATGTACCTTCGCTGAGTGAGGGCATCGCGCCAGGGCTTACGGAGGTGGGCGTGATGCTGCCAGCCAACCCATTGCAACATCTCTTGTTGCAGGCGCTCAATTACCCGCTGGTGATGACATCCGGCAACCTGAGCGGCAAACCGCCCGCCATCACCAACGAACAGGCGCTGGACGATTTACACGATATTGCCGATGGTTTTCTGTTGCACAATCGCGACATTGTACAGCGCATGGACGACTCTGTCGTACGCGACAGCGGCGAAATGCTGCGTCGTTCGCGGGGATACGTGCCGGACGCGATTGCGTTGCCGCCCGGATTTCGCGATGTGCCGCCAATACTTTGTCTGGGCGCGGATCTGAAAAACACGTTCTGTCTGGTACGCGGCGAACAGGCAGTTGTCAGCCAGCATTTAGGCGATCTCAGCGATGACGGTATCCAGGCGCAGTGGCGCGAGGCATTGCGTTTGATCCAGTCAATCTACGATTTTACGCCAGAGCGTATCGTCTGTGATGCGCATCCGGGCTATGTTTCCAGTCAGTGGGCCAGTGAGATGCGTCTACCGACAGAGACGGTGTTACACCATCATGCCCATGCGGCGGCTTGCCTGGCCGAGCATGGTTGTCCGCTGGACGGCGGAGAGGTGATTGCCCTGACGGTAGACGGTATCGGCATGGGTGAGAATGGCGCGCTATGGGGCGGAGAATGTCTGCGGGTCAATTATCGCGAATGCGAACATTTAGGTGGTTTACCCGCCGTGGCGCTGCCGGGAGGCGATCTGGCTGCCAAACAGCCGTGGCGTAATCTGTTGGCGCAGTGCCTGCGCTTTGTGCCGGACTGGCAGGATTATCCGGAGACAGCGGGGCTGCAACAGCAAAACTGGAATGTCCTGGCGCGCGCCATTGAGCGCGGCGTCAATGCCCCATTGGCGTCTTCCTGCGGGCGGTTGTTTGACGCGGTGGCTGCCGCGCTTCGCTGCGCGCCAGCATCGCTTAGCTATGAGGGCGAGGCCGCCTGCGCGCTGGAGGCGCTGGCCTCTCAATGCGCTAACGTTGAGCATCCGGTAACGATGCCGCTTAACGGCGCTCAACTGGACGTCGCTGTTTTCTGGCGGCAATGGTTGAACTGGCAGGCCACGCCCGCGCAACGCGCTTGGGCTTTTCATGATGCGCTGGCGTGCGGGTTTGCCACGCTAATGCGCCAGCAGGCTACGGCGCGGGGGATAACCACTCTGGTCTTCAGCGGCGGGGTGATACACAACCGCTTACTTCGCGCGCGTCTTGCCTTTTATCTTTCTGATTTTAAATTGTTATTTCCGCAGCGGTTACCAGCGGGCGACGGCGGGCTGTCGTTTGGACAGGGCGTGATTGCCGCAGCGCGAGCGTTAAGTGAAGTGTAGGGCGCCGGATGGCGGCTGCGCCTTATCCGGCCTGTAAACAGATGCTCACTCGTAGGCCGGATAAGACGCGAAGCGGCGCCATCCGGCATCACAGGCTTATACGGACAACGTTTTCAGCAGTGCAAAGGCCTCTTTCATGCGGTCTTCACTTACCACAAAGGCGCGTAGTTGGCCTTCTCCGCTCATGCCTTTGGCAATCATACCGTCAGATTCTGCGGTAATCTGCCAGCTCAAATCGCGGCGCTGAGTTTCTCCCGCCAGATGCAGCGGCAGTTCCGGCGTTTTGACTTTGACCAGCATCGCCGGTAGCTTCAGCGGCGCGTTGCCGCCAAGCAGATTTTTCGCCAGGTACATCGCGCTTAACTGGATCGGTTGCAGGAAGGGCAGTACCTGACCATTGATCTCCGCGCAGTCGCCGATCGCATAAATATCCGGGTGACTGGTCTGTAGATAGCTATCCACGCAGACGCCGCGGTTGACGACTACCCCGGCGCGGCGCGCCAGAGCGGTTTCCGGGCGTAAGCCGGTGGCGGCAATCACCGCATCGACCTCAATACTATGCTGGCTTACCAGCGTAGCGCGGATACCGGCTTCGGTTTTCTCCAGTTTTTGCAACTGCGATTTCAGCAGCAGATGCACCCCCATATCGGTCAGGTGATGCTGTAAGCGACTGCTCACTTCCGGTGGCATCAGTGAGGCGAGAAGGCTGGCGGCGTTATCCATCAGCGTTACCGTTTTCCCGGCGCGGCAGAAATCCATCGCTAATTCACTGCCAATGAGACCACCGCCGACAATCAGCACTCGCTGCGCGTCGCGCAGTGGTATCTCACAGGCGCGGTACTCCTGCTGGCTATTCAAAGTAAGCATTAACTCACGTCCTGCAATCGGCGGCACTAAGGCTGCCGCCCCGGTCGCCAGTACCAGCTTGTCGTACTGCCACTGCTTATCCTGACTTTTCACCACATGGGCATCGGCATCAATGTCAGCAACCCAGGTATGCGGGAACAGTCGCAGATTAAACTGTTCAGCAAATTCCCCCGCCAACTGACGGGTGAGATCATCGGCGCGCTGCGACTGGCTGATAACGTGGCTGAGATCGGGCTTGTTGTACTCATCCATGCTGTCCGCCGCAATCAGAGTTAACGGCACATGCGCATCTTGTTTACGGATATTTTTGACGAGCTGACGGGCGGCGAAGCCCGACCCAATAATAATGATCCCCCGACTCATTTTGCCTCCGTCGCCAGTACGTCGAACACGTCTTTACCTAATGAACATTCCGGGCACAGGAAGTTATCCGGCACGTCGCTCCACGGCGTACCCGGCGCGACATCCTGCAACGGCTCGCCCTGCGCAGGGTCGTAAATCCACTGGCATACGCTGCATTGCATTTTAGGACCGAGGTCTGCGGCGACGCAGGTTGTGATTTCTTCGGCTGGCGCGGTTTTCTGTGTGGTTTCCGGCAGCGGAGCAAGCGCCCACTGACGCGCGATGTCGCGACCATGCTGACGGCACAACTCCAGCGCATCCAGATCCGGACGCCATTTCGCTTTCAGACTCAGGGACATTTCAAAACCGGCATCCTGTAAGCGCGTGGACAGTCGATCCACCGCGCCGCCGCTCCAGCCATGAGAACCGAAGGCGCTGGCGCGTTTGTTGCGAAAGCGCAGGCCGGTCATCTCTTCCACCAGACCAGCGATTTTCGGCATCATCACGTTGTTCATGGTAGAAGTGCCGACCAGCACGCCTTTCGAACGGAAGACGTTGGTCAATATTTCATTTTTATCGCTGCGGGCGACGTTAAAGATTTTGACCGCCACGTTGGGGTCCACTTCATTGATACCCTGTGCGATGGCATCCGCCATCATGCGAGTATTGTTCGACATGGTATCGTAGAAAATAGTGATACGATCTTCCTGATAATCTGCCGCCCATTTCAGATACAGCTCCACGATTTGCGTTGGGTTGTCGCGCCATACCACGCCGTGTGAGGTGGCAATCATATCCACCGGCAGGTTGAAGCCGAGGATTTCGGTAATTTTTGGCGTTACCAGACGGCTGAACGGCGTCAGGATATTGGCGTAGTAGCGCTGGCATTGTTCAAACAGTTCAGTTTGGTCCACTTCATCATTGAACAGGCGCTCGTCGCAGTAGTGCTGACCAAAGGCATCGTTGCTGAATAACACCGCGTCGCCGGTCATATAGGTCATCATGCTGTCCGGCCAGTGCAGCATCGGCGTTTCCACGAAGATCAACTGCTTGCCGTTGCCGATATCCAGCGTATCGCCGGTTTTCACCACCTTAAAATTCCATTCCGGGTGATGGTGATGGCCGTTGATAGAGTCAATGGCGTTGGCGGTACAGTAGATAGGCGTGTCCGGGATCTGCGCCATCAGTTCGGTCAGCGCACCTGCATGGTCTTCTTCGGCATGGTTAATGATGATGTAGTCGATGTCCGCGAGGTCGATTTCACTGCGCAGATTTTGCACAAACTCACGGCTAAACTTATGATCGACGGTATCGATCAGCACATTCTTTTCTTCACGAATGAGATAGCTGTTATAGCTGCTGCCACGCAGCGTTTTGTATTCAGTGCCGTGAAAATCACGTACTTCCCAGTCGCGTTGGCCAACCCAATGAATATTATTTTTAACCAGAATAGACATAACCACCTCAATTCATTCAACGTTTACAAAAAGTTGTTTTGCTTATTGCAGGTAGTGTGCCAAATTTTCATCTTATTGATTTGTATGAAGTTATATTGGTTTTTTATTTTTGGTGTAGTCAAAAAGACTATAAATGATGCTGTCAATATGACACTATAGGTTGTCAAAATGACAATGAGGTAACCATGAGTTTTTCCGTGGAGGTATTGGCGGGCATCGCCATTGAGTTACAACGCGGCATTGGGCATCAGGATCGTTTTCAGCGGCTGATTACTACGCTGCGTCAGGTGCTGGCGTGCGACGCCTCGGCGCTGTTGCGTTATGAATCACGACAATTTATTCCACTGGCGATTGATGGCCTGGCGCAGGACGTCCTCGGCAGACGTTTTACCCTGGAAGGGCATCCGCGCCTGGAAGCCATCGCCCGCGCGGGGGACGTGGTGCGTTTTCCGGCTGATAGCGATTTACCCGATCCGTATGACGGGTTAATTCCCGGACAGGAAAGCCTGAAAGTCCACGCCTGTGTTGGTCTGCCGCTGTTTGCCGGGCAGAACCTCATCGGTGCGCTGACCCTTGATGCTATGACGCCGGAGCAGTTCGAGGTATTTAGCGATGAAGAGCTGCGGCTTGTCGCCGCGCTGGCCGCCGGGGCATTGAGTAATGCGCTGTTAATTGAACAACTGGAAAGCCAGAACATGCTGCCGGGGTCGTCAGGCGTGTTTGAACCGATAAAAGAGACGCACATGATCGGCCTGTCGCCGGCGATGACGCAGTTGAAAAAAGAGATCGAGATTGTGGCGGGCTCCGATCTTAACGTGCTGATCGGCGGTGAAACGGGGACCGGTAAAGAGCTGGTGGCGAAAGCTATTCACCAGGGCTCCCCCAGAGCGGTCAATCCGCTGGTCTATCTCAACTGTGCCGCGCTGCCGGAAAGCGTGGCGGAGAGCGAGTTGTTTGGTCATGTAAAAGGGGCTTTTACCGGGGCTATCAGTAATCGTAGCGGTAAGTTTGAAATGGCCGACAACGGTACGCTGTTTCTGGATGAGATTGGCGAACTGTCGCTGGCGCTACAGGCCAAGCTACTTCGCGTGTTGCAGTATGGCGATATTCAGCGCGTCGGCGACGATCGTAGCCTGCGCGTGGATGTGCGGGTGTTGGCGGCGACCAACCGTGACCTGCGTGAAGAGGTGCTGGCAGGGCGTTTTCGCGCCGATCTGTTCCATCGCCTGAGCGTTTTCCCGCTCTTTGTGCCGCCGCTGCGCGAGCGCGGCGATGATGTGGTGCTGCTGGCGGGCTATTTTTGCGAGCAGTGCCGACTGCGGCTGGGGCTGTCCCGCGTGGTACTGAGTCCCGGCGCGCGCCGCCATTTGCTCAACTATGGCTGGCCGGGCAACGTCCGGGAGCTGGAACATGCCATTCACCGTGCGGTTGTACTGGCGAGAGCGACCCGGGCAGGGGATGAGGTGGTACTGGAGGAGCAGCATTTTGCCTTGTCAGAGGACGTTTTACCCGCGCCGTCTGCGGAAAGCTTTCTGGCGCTGCCGGCCTGCCGCAATTTGCGCGAATCGACGGAGAACTTCCAGCGAGAGATGATTCGCCAGGGGCGCTGGCGCAAAATAATCACAACTGGGCGGCCAGTGCGCGGGCGCTGGAAACCGACGTCGCCAACCTGCATCGGCTGGCGAAGCGTCTGGGACTGAAGGATTAGATAATCCCCGCCTGGTAGAAATCCTGCAGGTTAATGGCGCCGGTGAGTTTGCTGTTTTCATCGACCACCGGCGCGACGGTAATTTTGCGTTTCATCAGGAGCTCTTTGGCGTCAATGGCGCGGCTTTGCGCCTGGAGCGTAATACCGTTGGGCGTCATGGCTTCGCTTACCGGCGTGGTGAGCGCGCCGCCGCCCACCAGCCAGCGACGCAGGTCGCCGTCGGTAAAGACGCCTTTCACAACATGTTGCTCATCGCAAACCGCCACCAGCCCCAGCCCGGTACGGCTAAGTTCCAGCATGGCATCCATCACGCTGGTGGCGAGCATTACCTGCGGTATTGCATCGCCCTGGCGCATCAGGTGATGCACATTATTGAGCAAACGCGCGCCCAGTGTGCCAGCCGGATGCGAACGGGCGAAATCTTCTTCGTTAAAACCGCGCGCCTGCATGACCGCCATCGCCAGCGCATCGCCTATCATCAGCGTATTGACGGTACTGGATGTCGGCGCCAGATGCATCGGGCAGGCTTCACGCTCGACGGAAATATCCAGAACGGCTTTTGCCGCTCGCCCCAGCGGAGAGTGAGGTTTACCGGTCATCGCCAGCAGCGCGACGGATTTATCTTCCAGACGCGGGATGATGAGGTCGAGTTCTTTTGCACCGCCGGAATAGGAGATAAATAACATCACGTCGCGGCTTTCAATCATCCCCAGATCGCCATGCAGTGCTTCCGCCGGATGAACAAAAAAAGCGGGAGTACCGGTACTGGCAAGCGTCGCGGCGATTTTTTTACCAATATGACCTGATTTACCAATGCCGGAAACGATCACTTTGCCTTCACAGTGAATAATGATATTGGCGGCGCGGACAAAATCATCGCCCAGACGCTCCGGCAGACGGCTGGCTTCCTGTAGCTCCAGCATTAAGGTCTGACGGCCCGCGTTTAGTAGTGCATCACTCATTGCTTTCTCCGGTTATGATTACTTCAATCCCTTTTGCTTCCAGCGCCTGACGAAATGCCGGATCGATACCCGCGTCCGTGATCAGTTTGTCGACGGTTTCCAGACTGCACACCACATTGGGGCTTTTACGACCAAATTTTGAGGAGTCCGCCATCAGAATCACCTCGCGTGCTGCATTGCACATTGCGTTACTGACGGTGTAAACCTCATTGAACGTGGTCACACCGACGTTCAGGTCAATACCGTCAGTTCCCATGAAAAGTTTATCAAAGCTGAATTGCTCAAAGGCGTTTTCCGCCAGTTGACCGTGAAACGACGCCGATTTTTTACGGAAGGTGCCGCCGGGCATCAGGATAGTTTGTTCGTTGTCCAGTTCCGATAGCGCGTTGACAATATGGAGGCTGTTGGTCATCACCGTGATGTTGCTAAAACGCGAAAGCAACGGCACCATCTGTAACACGGTACTTCCGGCGTCCAGAATAATGGAATCGCCATCATGGATATATTTCACAGCGGCTGCGGCTATCAGCGCTTTTTTGTGGGTGTTGATAAGCGTTTTGTGATCAATAGGCGGATCGGACTCTTCTTTATTCAACACCACGCCGCCATAGGTGCGGATGACGGTTCCGGCATTTTCCAGAATGACCAGATCTTTACGGATAGTGGTGCCTGTCGTGTCAAAGTACTGGGCCAGTTCTTCAACCGAGCATTTTCCCTGTTTTTGCAGGTGCTCCAGAATCGCGGCCTGACGCTGACGAGGTTTCATAGGCGTGATTACCCTGACTTATGTATTTACCCGTCATACTTCACGCTGCATGTGCGTTGGCTTTCCTCGCTCACCCCGGTCACGTACTGATGTACGCTCCTGGGATTCAATGCGTCGCCGCCTTCCTGCAACTCGAATTATTTAGGGTATTGGTTGCAAAATGATAATTTCGCAAGCTATACGCATTCATAACGAAATTACCCATGTTTCAGTTTAAGCGCCAATGATAGTGCATTCTGCGCGAGCGAATCATGGGGAAAGATCACATCAGGCTGTAATTCATGCAAATGTTTTCCTTGCATTGCGGCAATTTTAACCGGTCTGGCGAATACCGTAAGGCCTTTCATCAATAAAGTGTCCGTCACCCGCTGCTGTTCGTCCAGCGCCACGGCAACCACCACCCGGGGCTTAAAACGCCCGCCGGAGCGCCCGACGCCGACCCGCCCCTGTTGGCTAAGTTTATCGAAAGCCCGATTAAAGCGGGAAATCTGCCAGCCGCCCAGCGCCAGCTGCGCACACCAGGCGATAACGGCGACGGTAATCAGAGTGGAAACCATAATGTGCTCCTGTTGTTTTACCTGATGGCGCGTAACCGTCTTATCCGGCCTACGGCGCCATCCGGCAATTCACGGTCAGAACATCACTTGACCGCCGGTTACGTTGATCGACTGCCCGGTGCAATAAGACGCTTTCGGGCTGGCATAAAATAGCAGCATGTTCAGCACATCCTGATAATCACACCCGCGTTTGAGCGGTACTTTATCAATGTAATACTGTTCCACCTCATCGGGCTTAATGCCCAGTTTAGTGGCGTATTGCGGCAGCAGTGACTGGAACATTGGCGATTTCAACAGGTTGCCGAGCATCAACGAGTGTACGGTAATGCCGTATTCCGCCAGATCCAGCGCCAGAGACTGGGTTAACCCCACGCCGCCGAATTTCGCCGCGCTGTAGCCGGAGTTGTGTTTACTGCCCACTTTGCCGGATTTAGAGTTAATCTGAATAATGCGCCCCTGAATGCCGTCGCGGATCATCAGGCGGGAAAACTCACGGGCGCAGAGGAAATAGCCCACCAGATTCACCTGTAGCGAGCGGTCAAAATCGCCCAACTGGAAATCGCTGATAAACGCCGCTTTGGCGATACCCGCGCTGTAAACCAGCAGATTGACGCGCCCGAAAATCTCGTCTACGCCGCGGGACAGCGCCAGCACGCTCTGCTCGCTGGTGGCGTCGGCGCCAAAACCGTACGCCATACCTTCGCCAAAATCGGCGTTAATTTCCTGGGCGACATTCGCGGCTTTATCGCTTTGAATATCAACGACCGCCACGCGGTATCCTTCTTCTGCAAGCCCACGGCAAAGGAATGCCCCCAGGGTCTGGCCTCCGCCAATGACAACGGCAACTTGATTCATGTTTTTTCTCCTTAAGCGACAAACGTCAAAATACAGCCCGGCGCGATATCGTCCGGTACAGGCCCCGCAACGTGTACGGTGCCGGGAAATTCCGCTTCACGCAGACCATCGAAGCGCAAAGTGATATGCCCCAGTTCACGCAGGTTTTGCTCGGCTACGCTGCCGACCGCCGTGACCGGATAGCAATGTTGGCCCAATTCACACCGCGCGCCAGGCTGCAGCGCGCCGGTCAGTTCGCCATGACAATGGATGAAGCAAAATTCTTCGATATCCGCCGGCGCGCCTTCCCGAAACGTAATCAGCATCTGCTCGCCGAGCGCCTCCATCGCGCTCTGGCCGATACGGGTGATGGTGGTTTGATAAATCACGCTCATGTCTGAACCTCTTATTGATAGATAAAGCCGGAAACAAACCAGGCGATAAGTACCGTGGGCGCGCCAGTCAGGAAGCGTCCGACCAGCACAAAAGGTACGCCGACGCGAACGGTGTCTTGTTTCGCTTCCGCCAGTGACAGGCCGACCGGGATAAAGTCGCAGGCCGCCTGCGCGTTAATCGCGAACAGGGCGGGAAGCGCCAGATGCGGGGGGATATTGCCCAGGCCTATCTGAACGCCGATCAGGACGCCAATGACCTGAGCGATAACCGCGCCAGGGCCGAGAAAGGGCGACAGCAGCGGGAACGAGCAGATCAATGCCAGCGTCACCAGCCCCAGTGGATGGCTGGCTAATGGCGCCAGGCCGTGGGCGATCCAGTCGCCAAGACCTGAGGCCATAATGATGCCGATCAGCGCCGAAACGAACGCCATAAACGGCAGGATTGTTTTCAGGACCGTATCAATGGTGTCGCGACCGGACTGGAACAGTACCGCCACGGCGGAGCCCATTCCCATACCGACTTTTGCCAGCAGCCCGTCGCTCTGCTCGGTGATTTTTTTGCTGGTGTCGTAGTCACGTCCTAATGTCGTTTTGGCAGGCTGAGGACTGGCAGGTGTTTCGCCGACAAGAGTAATGTTTTCTTCTTTTACGCCGGAGACATAAATATCCTCAACAATATACTGCGCCAGTGGGCCGGACTTACCCGTCGAGTGAATATTAATGGTTGGAATCCGGCGTTTCGGATAGATACCGCAGCGCAGCGTACCGCCGCAGTCGATAATGGCCGCGCCGATTTCCGCTTCCGGCGGTTCGCCTTCTTTAAAGCCGTCCACCGCTTGCCAGCCTGTTAGTTGCGCCAGTTTGTCGACGATCGCCGGGCGCGTACCGGCTGTGATATAGACGATCTTTTTGCCTGGCGTAACGTCCAGTTCAAGCGGGCCGCCCCAGCCGCCGGCGCCTTTCTCAATACGAACCCGTGTCATGATACCGCTCCTGTCAGATGAACTTTCTGCTCAAGTTGAATCCCCATTTTTTTCTCAAAAATAGCGGTGGTGAGATCGGTGACCCAACCGCGGAAGAAGTTCGTCACCAGACCTACCAGCAGATAGCTCACCGCGAGCGGGCCGAGAGGAAGCCCTAACGTGGTGAGTCCGCTGGCGATACCCAGATAAACAAACAGTTCGCCGGGATTGATATGCGGAAACAGACCGTTCATGGAGTGACAGCTATAGGAGGCCGCCGCGTAATAGCTCGGCTTGTACTTCTCCGGCATAAAGCGTCCCAAACTCAGGGTCATCGGATTACAAAAAACAAATGTCCCGATACACGGTAAAAGCAGGTAACGAGATAGCGGATTTCCGGCACAACGTTGGGCAAAACGCTCAATACGCTGCTGGCCGATAAAATTGATGAGAGCATTCATGATAACCAGCAGGCTTATCAGTAGCGGAAGAATACCTGTCACCATACCGGTAAACACCTCTCCGCCTTTCTGGAATAACCCGATGAACCACTCCGCACCATGTGTAATGGTTTCGATCATTGTTCTCTCCTGTAGGGTTTTTAGTTTTCTTGCTAATTTCCTGTTCATTGTAATCATGTTGAAAGATTAAAAAAGTGTTATTGTGATCGCAAAATAAAAGAAAAATATTTTAAGTTGAAAGATTGCGGGAGTGGGGGAGCGGATACAAACTGAAAAGAGGAGAAAGGTGATTTATTCTCTTGTGCCGCTTCCTTGTGCGGCGGGGGATGCTTTACCATACTTCTCCCTGGCTGAATTTGTTTAATGGATCTCTCATGTTCAAGCGTCGTTATGTAGCGTTACTTCCACTTTGCGTATTGCTTGCTGCCTGTAGCAGCACGCCAAAATCTTCCGGGACTCAAGCGACGACTGGCACGTCTTCCGGCGGCTTCCTGCTTGAGCCGCAGCATAACGTCATGCAAATGGGCGGCGACTTCGCCAACAACCCTAATGCGCAGCAGTTCATTGATAAAATGGTCAGCAAACACGGTTTCGACCGTCAGCAGCTGCAGGAGATCCTCTCGCAGTCTAAAAGACTGGATTACGTCCTGCGTCTGATGGACAGACAAGCGCCGACCACTCAGCCGCCCGCTGGACCAAATGGCGCCTGGTTGCGCTACCGCAAACAATTTATTACGCCGGATAACGTGCAAAACGGCGTCGCGTTCTGGAATCAGTATGAAGACGCGCTGAACCGCGCCTGGCAGGTATACGGCGTACCGCCGGAAATCATTGTGGGCATCATCGGCGTGGAAACCCGCTGGGGACGTATCATGGGGAAAACGCGGATTCTGGACGCGCTGGCGACGCTGTCATTTAACTATCCGCGCCGGGCGGAATATTTCTCCGGCGAGCTGGAAACCTTCCTGCTCATGGCGCGCGATGAGCAAGACGATCCGCTCAATCTGAAAGGTTCCTTTGCCGGCGCGATGGGCTACGGCCAGTTTATGCCGTCTTCCTATAAAGAATATGCGGTCGATTTCAATGGCGATGGGCACATTAACTTGTGGGATCCGGTAGATGCCATCGGCAGTGTGGCGAACTACTTCAAGGCGCATGGTTGGGTGAAAGGCGATACGGTTGCGGTGCCAGCGAATGGTCAGGCGCCGGGACTGGCGAATGGTTTCAAAACAAAATACAGCCTCTCTCAGCTTGCCGCCGCAGGCTTAACGCCGCAGCAATCGTTGGGCAATCATCAGGAAGCCAGCCTGCTGCGTCTGGATATCGGTACGGGCTACCAGTACTGGTACGGCCTGCCGAACTTCTACACCATTACCCGATATAACCACAGCACGCATTATGCGATGGCGGTTTGGCAACTGGGCCAGGCGGTAGCGCTGGCGCGGGTGCGCTAATTTACGCTTAGGGAGGGGAGCACCCCCTCCGCTATTATTATGGCTTTTTGGGCTGATTCTCTGCCTGCAAGTGGGATATCTTCTTTGATAGTGCCAGACTATATCCCAGACATCCCAGGCCTAAGATAATTTGACCGCCGTCATACGGTTCAAAATAGCCTGACGACAATATATTCAGTACTCCCATTCCTAATGAACATACTCCACCCACAATTAACCACAGCCGTAGTTGACAGGTTTGTTTCAGTTTGTGCTGTGTGCTTTCCGTTTTTTTGAGTGACATCCTTGCTTTTTCTCCGTGCGTGTAAATTTAGCGACATGGTACTGCTATTTAGTCATGTGCTACCTCATTTCATTCTGCATAAATAACCTGCTGGCATTTTTTCGGAATCCGACTCGTAAAATCGACTGCTCGTCCCCATCTCTGGTGAGAAAGTGCTATCTTGTGCGGCAGGATTTCTAACTGACAGAGGTCATGATGACTGACAGTGAACTGATGCGGCTTAGCGAGCAGGTCGGGCTGGCGTTAAAAGCGCGCGGGGCGACCGTAACGACAGCAGAGTCCTGTACCGGCGGCTGGCTGGCGAAAGCCATTACCGACATCGCCGGAAGCTCCGCCTGGTTTGAACGCGGCTTTGTCACCTATAGTAATGAAGCCAAAGCGCAGATGATTGGCGTGCGTGAAGAGACTCTGGCGCAGCATGGCGCGGTCAGCGAACCCGTAGTGGTCGAAATGGCGATCGGGGCGCTGAAGGCCGCTCGCGCCGATTTTGCTGTCGCTATTAGCGGGATTGCTGGGCCGGATGGCGGCAGTGAAGAAAAGCCGGTTGGTACGGTGTGGTTTGCTTTCGCCAGCGTCAGCGGAGAAGGGATTACGCGTCGGGAATGCTTCAGCGGCGACCGTGAATCGGTGCGTCGACAGGCGACGACGTACGCGCTACAAACCCTGTGGCAACAATTTCTACAAAACACTTGATACTGTATGAGCATACAGTATAATTGCTTCAACAGTACGAATTCACTATCCGGTTCAATACCAAGTTGCATGACAGGAGTAATAATGGCTATCGACGAAAACAAACAGAAAGCGTTGGCGGCAGCACTGGGCCAAATTGAAAAGCAATTTGGTAAAGGCTCCATCATGCGTCTGGGTGAAGACCGTTCTATGGATGTGGAAACTATCTCCACCGGTTCGCTTTCACTGGACATCGCACTCGGTGCGGGCGGTCTGCCGATGGGTCGTATCGTCGAAATTTACGGGCCGGAATCTTCCGGTAAAACGACCCTGACGCTGCAGGTGATTGCCGCTGCGCAGCGTGAAGGTAAAACCTGTGCGTTTATCGATGCGGAACACGCGCTTGACCCTGTTTACGCACGCAAGCTGGGCGTCGATATCGATAACCTGCTCTGCTCTCAGCCGGATACCGGCGAGCAGGCGCTGGAAATCTGTGACGCGCTGGCGCGTTCAGGCGCGGTGGACGTCATTGTGGTCGACTCCGTAGCGGCGCTAACGCCGAAAGCGGAAATCGAAGGCGAAATTGGCGACTCTCACATGGGCCTCGCGGCGCGTATGATGAGCCAGGCGATGCGTAAGCTGGCGGGGAACCTGAAACAGTCCAACACGCTGTTGATTTTCATCAACCAGATCCGTATGAAGATTGGCGTGATGTTCGGTAACCCGGAAACCACCACCGGCGGTAACGCGCTGAAATTCTACGCCTCTGTTCGTCTTGATATCCGTCGTATTGGCGCGGTGAAAGAGGGCGATAATGTCGTGGGTAGCGAAACGCGTGTGAAAGTGGTGAAAAACAAAATCGCCGCGCCGTTTAAGCAGGCCGAGTTCCAGATCCTCTACGGCGAAGGCATCAACTTCTATGGCGAACTGGTTGACCTGGGCGTGAAAGAGAAGCTGATCGAGAAAGCGGGCGCATGGTACAGCTACAACGGCGAGAAGATTGGCCAGGGTAAAGCGAACGCGACTACCTGGCTGAAAGAGAACCCGGCGACAGCGAAAGAGATCGAGAAAAGGGTTCGTGAATTACTGTTGAGTAATCAGAATGCCACGCCCGATTTCGCCGTTGACGATAGCGAAGGCGTTGCAGAAACCAACGAAGATTTTTAATCATCAGGTGATGGTGGGTCGGACAAAACGAAGCCGCCATTCAGCAAAACGTTAAATTACCATCAAGGGCTGCATTTATGCGGCCCTTTTGGCATTTCTCCCTGTTAAGGTTTTTTATGAGTGAACCCACATCGCGCCGTCCCGCTTATGCTCGTCTCCTTGATCGTGCGGTACGTATTCTTGCTGTCCGCGATCACAGCGAGCAGGAATTACGGCGTAAACTCTCCGCGCCGGTGATGGGCAAAAATGGGCCGGAAGAGATTGATGCGACGGCAGACGATTATGAACGCGTGATCGCTTGGTGCCACGAACATCACTATCTTGATGACGAGCGCTTCGTGATGCGCTTTATCGCCAGTCGTAGCCGCAAAGGCTATGGCCCGGCGCGTATTTGCCAGGAGTTGAATCAGAAAGGCATTTCCCGTGAATCGACTGAAAAAGCGATGCGAGAATGTGAAATTGACTGGAGTGAAATGGCACATGAACAGGCCGTTCGCAAATATGGCGAGCCGCTCCCTTCAAACTTTTCAGAAAAGGTTAAGGTACAGCGCTTTTTGCTCTATCGCGGGTATCTGATGGACGATATCCAGCAAATATGGCGAAATTTTGCAGATTGAGCGCATACGGGATTTTACTTCCCGGTAAAGAAAACTTATCTTATTCCCACTTTTTCCGTCTGGACGCGGGTTGCTTAACGGCGAACAGCGTCTGCGACGAATATTCCTTAAATACACAAAATCATTCAAGCCGCATCAAAGCGGCAAGTGAGCCTCGGGAACGCGTGACCGGGAAACTCGCAGCCAACGCAGAGGCGGCCTGAAGGGTGAAGTGTAGCTTGATTTCAGGATAATTATGAGCAAGAGCACCGCTGAGATCCGTCAGGCGTTTCTCGACTTTTTCCATAGTAAAGGGCATCAGGTAGTTGCCAGCAGTTCCCTGGTGCCTAACAATGACCCCACTCTGTTGTTTACCAATGCCGGGATGAACCAGTTCAAGGATGTTTTCCTTGGGCTCGATAAACGTAATTATTCCCGTGCAACCACTTCCCAGCGTTGCGTACGCGCGGGGGGTAAACACAACGATCTGGAAAACGTCGGATACACTGCACGTCACCATACTTTCTTCGAAATGCTGGGCAACTTCAGCTTCGGCGATTACTTCAAACACGACGCCATTCAGTTCGCATGGGAATTACTGACCGGTGAAAACTGGTTTGCTCTGCCAAAAGAGCGTTTATGGGTCACCGTTTATGAAACCGACGACGAAGCCTATGAGATCTGGGAAAAAGAAGTCGGCATCCCGCGCGAGCGTATCATCCGTATCGGCGACAATAAAGGCGCGCCATACGCATCGGATAACTTCTGGCAGATGGGCGATACCGGTCCCTGCGGTCCGTGCACCGAAATCTTCTACGATCATGGCGACCACATCTGGGGCGGCCCTCCGGGAAGCCCGGAAGAAGACGGCGATCGCTATATTGAGATCTGGAACATCGTCTTTATGCAGTTCAACCGTCAGGCTGACGGGGCTATGGAACCATTGCCGAAACCGTCTGTAGATACCGGTATGGGGCTGGAGCGTATTGCCGCGGTACTGCAACACGTTAACTCTAACTATGACATCGACCTGTTCCGCACGTTGATTGAAGCGGTAGCGAAAGTCACCGGCGCCACCGATCTGGGTAATAAATCGCTGCGCGTTATCGCCGACCACATCCGTTCTTGCGCATTCCTGGTTGCCGATGGCGTGCTGCCGTCGAATGAAAACCGTGGCTATGTGCTGCGTCGCATTATTCGTCGCGCGGTTCGTCACGGCAACATGCTGGGCGCGAAAGAGACCTTCTTCTACAAGCTGGTTGGGCCGCTGATTGAGGTAATGGGCTCCGCAGGCGAAGAGTTGAAACGTCAGCAGGCGCAGGTCGAGCAGGTTCTGAAAACGGAAGAAGAGCAGTTCGCCCGTACGCTGGAGCGCGGTCTGGCGCTGCTGGATGAAGAACTGGCGAAATTGCAGGGCGACACCCTGGACGGCGAAACCGCTTTCCGTCTGTATGATACTTATGGTTTCCCGGTCGATCTAACGGCGGACGTCTGCCGTGAGCGCAACATCAAAGTCGACGAAGCCGGTTTTGAAGCCGCTATGGAAGAGCAACGCCGTCGCGCGCGCGAAGCTAGCGGTTTTGGCGCGGACTACAACGCGATGATCCGCGTTGACAGCGCTTCTGAATTTAAAGGTTATGACCATCTGGAACTGAACGGCAAAGTGACCGCGCTGTTTGTCGATGGTAAAGCGGTTGAAGTGATTAACGCGGGACAGGAAGCGGTTGTCGTGCTGGATCAGACCCCATTCTATGCGGAATCAGGCGGTCAGGTTGGCGATAAAGGCGAGCTGAAAGGCGCTGGATTTACTTTCGCTGTGGACGACACGCAAAAATATGGTCAGGCGATTGGTCACCTCGGCAAATTGTCTGCGGGCGCTCTGAAAGTGGGCGATGCGGTACAGGCTGACGTAGATGAAGCGCGCCGCGCACGTATCCGTCTGAACCACTCCGCCACGCACCTGATGCACGCGGCGTTGCGCCAGGTGCTTGGGACACACGTTGCGCAGAAAGGCTCGCTGGTTAGCGATAAAGTGCTGCGCTTCGACTTCTCGCACAATGAAGCGATGAAGCCGTCGGAGATTCGTGAGGTTGAAGATTTGGTGAATGCGCAAATTCGCCGCAACCTGCCGATTGAAACGAACATCATGGATCTCGACGCGGCGAAGGCGAAAGGCGCCATGGCGCTGTTTGGCGAGAAATATGACGAACGTGTACGCGTTCTGAGCATGGGCGATTTCTCTACCGAACTGTGCGGCGGTACTCACGCCAGTCGTACCGGTGATATTGGTCTGTTCCGTATTATCTCTGAGTCCGGCACCGCAGCGGGCATTCGTCGTATTGAGGCGGTAACCGGTGAAGGCGCTATGGCCACCGTTCATGCGCAAAGCGATCGTTTAAACGATATTGCGCATCTGCTGAAGGGCGACAGCCAGAATCTGGGCGACAAAGTGCGTGCCGTGCTGGAACGTACACGTCAGCTGGAAAAAGAGTTGCAGCAGTTGAAGGACCAGGCCGCAGCGCAGGAGAGTGCAAATCTTTCCAGTAAAGCGGTCGATCTCAACGGCGTGAAGCTCCTGGTTAGCGAGCTTGCTGGTATTGAGCCGAAAATGCTGCGAACCATGGTTGATGATCTGAAAAATCAACTGGGGTCTACCGTTATCGTACTGGCAACGGTTGTTGAAGGTAAGGTTTCTCTGATTGCGGGCGTGTCGAAGGATGTGACCGACCGGGTTAAAGCAGGGGAATTGATTGGTATGGTCGCTCAGCAGGTGGGCGGTAAGGGTGGCGGTCGTCCGGACATGGCGCAAGCCGGTGGTACGGATGCGGCAGCTCTGCCTGCAGCGTTAGCCAGTGTACAAGGCTGGGTCAGCGCAAAATTGCAATAATTATAAGCGTTCGTTGGCGCCGCAGCCCGTGCTGCGGCGTTTACGTCAACGCTATCGACAACGATAAAGTCAGGTTGAAGTTTTGTATATCGGCTAAACTTAGGTTTAACAGAATGTAATGCCATGACTGCTTACACCTAAGGTGTTTGTCATCGCTTACTTTTTGGCGTTATATGATGGATAATGCCGGGATACAGAGAGACCCGACTCTTTTAAATCTTTCAAGGAGCAAAGAATGCTGATTCTGACTCGTCGAGTTGGTGAGACCCTCATGATTGGCGATGAGGTCACCGTGACAGTTTTAGGGGTGAAGGGCAACCAGGTGCGTATTGGCGTGAACGCCCCGAAAGAAGTTTCTGTCCATCGTGAAGAGATCTACCAGCGTATCCAGGCTGAAAAATCCCAGCAGTCCAGTTACTAAGGTTTTCGCGTCTCACTTTTCGGGTGAGACGCAGCCTCTCTTCTCGCTCGCCCGCGTTGTCCCTTCATGACTTTTTTCAACCTCACTGTTGATATGGTGCGCTTTTGGCGGCCAGCGTGTCATCAAATTATCTGTTGATAAAACACTCTTTTTGGCTTTTTTACAGACTAATTGAGCGTGAAGTGTGCAAACGATAAAAGCTCTGGAAAAATTGTTTGACTTATAAGTCCCAGAAAGTAATATGTGCGCCACGCAGCGACGATGAGCAGAACAAGTTCTTCGAAGCACTCGTAAGAGGCGTGTGGTGAGGTGGCCGAGAGGCTGAAGGCGCTCCCCTGCTAAGGGAGTATGCGGTCAAAAGCTGCATCCGGGGTTCGAATCCCCGCCTCACCGCCATTTGCATCCGTAGCTCAGCTGGATAGAGTACTCGGCTACGAACCGAGCGGTCGGAGGTTCGAATCCTCCCGGATGCACCA